>NZ_JAQMUE010000085.1 GCF_028330985.1 Roseofilum reptotaenium CS-1145
CCCCCCCCCCCCCCCCCCCCTACAGCGTAGCAAACATTTAAGGATGTGATATAAGGATGCTCTCTTCTGGAGGAGTATAGCTTGAAGCCTTAAACTCAAAGCAATACAAGCTATTCCCTATTCCCTAGCGCGAAGCGCTATATCAGGATAGAATGCCGATTCTAGCCTATCCAAAACTGGCGTTACCGATTACCCATTACCAGCGTGTAGAATGATCTAAAGCAAAAAAAATATACTATGACTCAATTCATCTCTTTGATTCAATCTAAAAAAGCATACCGATTACTGATCATTTTTTTTATCTTGATCGCCCCTATCACTGCCGTTGCTGGTTTTATCTATACTCAAGAGATCAACCAAGCGAAAACCCTATTACAAATCCAAGTAACCAACAGTCTTGAAGGACAAACGGATCAAATTTCCAGAGAATTTCAGTTAATTGTATCTGATTTAAAATTTTTAGCTGAACTGAATGAACTGCGAAATTATCTAGTTGAACCTACGGTTGAGCAACGGAAGGCTCTATCTGATGAATTATTTCACTTTTCTGTCCATAAACACCTCTACGATCAAATTCGGTTTTTAGATCAAACTGGACTCGAAATTGTTCGGGTTAATTTTAATAAAGGTCAGCCCTCGGTTGTGCCAGTGGAGAAACTACAAAATAAAGTAAATCGCTATTACTTTCAAGATACCTGGGTACTTTCAGCGGGAGAAATTTTTGTGTCTCCCTTTGATTTGAACATGGAACAAGGCAAGATTGAACAACCCTTAAAGCCGATGATTCGATTTGGGATGCCTGTATTCGATGAACAGAGGCAGAAACGAGGCGTGATGTTGATGAATTATCTAGGCAATAAATTATTAACTGAGCTAAAAAAGAAAGCGCTTCATGCTCCAGGCAATCTAATGTTATTAAATGCAGAAGGATTTTGGTTCACCGGAGTTTCAGAATTGCAGTTATGGGGGTTTATGTATAGCGATCGCCCCACTGAACTCCCGCAAACGTTCGCGAAGCAGTTTCCCCAGGAATGGCAACGCATTAGTCAGGAACATAAAGGTCAATTTTATACTAAAAATGGCTTGTTTACGTTTGTCACTATCTATCCCTTAGGTGAGGGACAGAAATCTAGTACAGGCGCTCCAGATGCCTTTACTGCCAGTGATTTAGAGATCGGTGCATCCGAGTATTATTGGAAAGTGGTGTCCTATGTATCCCCGGAGGAGATCCAGGAAATTCTACTTCCCATTCGCAAAAAAATTACTCTACCGTTTCTCGGATTAACGGCGATCGTTTTAATTCTTTCGATAGGGTTAACAGATGCTAAAACTAAACACCGAGATGCAGAAATAAAAATTGAGCAACAAAATCGTTTTTTGAATAATGTTATCAACTCTCTGGCTGATGCTTTTTATGTGATTGATGTAGCCACTTATAAAATCATTACTGCCAATACTGCTGCTCAAAAATTGGGCAAAATCAAGAACACTCAGTGCTATTCTTTGACTCATAAGCGAAATAGTATTTGTGGGGATAATATCGAGGATTTTCATCCCTGCCCGTTAGAAATTTTGCGAAAAACAAAACAGCCTACAGTGGTAGAACATACTCATTTTGATGCCCAAGGAAATCCAATGATTGTAGAAGTCCATGCCTATCCTATTTTGGACGATCGCGGAAACTTGGTACAAATGATTGAGTATAGTTTAGATATTACACCTCGCCGAAAAGCGGAAGAGCAAGTGCGTCAACTTTCGCAAGCTGTAGAACAAAGTGCCAATGGTATTATTATTACGGATTTAAAAGGGAAAATTGAATATGTTAATTCCCAGTTTACTCAAATGACCGGGTATAGTTTACAAGAAGTAAAAGGAAAAACGCCACGAATTTTGAATTCTGGAGCGCAAAGCAAGGCATATTATAAAGAATTATGGAAGACGATTAAATCAGGAAATGAATGGCGAGGGGAGTTTCATAACCGACGCAAAGATGGTTCTCTATATTGGGCACATGCGACCATTTCTCCTATGTTCAATGCCGATCGGAAAATGACTCATTTTTTAGGGATTCAAGAAAACATAACTGCTCGTAAGAAAGCGGAATCTGATTTGCGAGAATCCGAATATCAACTAAGACGTAAAACAGAAGAACTCGAAAAAACGTTGGCAGAATTACGCCAGACTCAATCTCAACTTATCCAAACTGAGAAGATGTCTAGTTTAGGACAGTTAGTGGCAGGAATTGCCCATGAAGTTAATAATCCGATTAGTTTTATCTATGGGAATTTAGGCTATGCAGAAACTTATATACAAGATTTAATGGGTCTGATTGAGGCTTATCAGGAAAGCTATCCTCATCCTCAACCACAAGTAGCGGAAACGATAGAAGAGATTGATTTTGAATTTTTAATGGAAGATCTACCGAAAATTTTAGAGTCCATGAAGCAGGGAGCGAATCGTATTGATTCTATTGTTTCTTCTTTGCGGATTTTTTCTCATATGGATCAGGTGGGGATTAAAGCGGTGGATATTCATCAGGGATTGGAGAGTAGTTTAACGTTACTACAATCTAGATTACAAGGGGATCAACATCGTCCAGAGATTCAAATTAAAAAAGAGTATGCTGACTTACCCTTGGTGGAATGTTATCCCGATCAGTTAAATCAGGTGTTTATGAATTTAATGATGAATGCCATAGATGCTATTGAAGAGCGCGATCGCACTCTATCCCTAGATGACGTTCAATCCTATACTGGTCAAATCAGCATAATAACGCAACTTGTCGAAGCTGGCTTGGTGAAAATCAGCATTACTGATAATGGGATTGGGATTAAAGAGTCCATAAAATCTCGATTATTTGATCCATTTTTTACGACCAAGGATGTGGGGCAAGGGACAGGCTTAGGACTCTCTATTGCCTATCAAATTATTACTGAGCAACATCTAGGAACCCTTGAGTATTCTTCTACGGAATGGGAAGGTACAGAATGGGCGATCGCCTTACCCGTGAAGATGAACTAAGGTTTCTTCTTCGGCCATTCCCTGGATATTGAACAGAATACCACTTGACATCCCTTCAGTTTCGATTATTATAGAAATATGGAATCGACTAAAATCACTGACCTATCTCTTGACGACATTTCAAGGGTCTTTGCTGCTCTAGGACAATCTTCACGTTTAAAAATTGTCCGCTTACTGCTGTCCGCTAATCCAAAGGGGTTACCGGCTGGAGAGATTCAGAAGGAACTGGGGATTTCTGCGCCCACCTTGTCCCACCATCTGGACAAGTTACGACAGGTGGGTATTGTGACCGCAGAAAAAGAGCGTCAGTGGATCTGGTACAGTGTTCGATCCCAAACTCTCAAATCTCTGATTGACTTCCTCTTTGAGGAGTGTTGCACGCGCAATCAAGTCATTTCATTGGATGAAATGAACGTTGCACCAACTCGTGAATCAGAAGATGCAGAGGCTTGAGAGCAAGGGGTGATATGAACTCCCTAGAAGTTTGCTACAGATGATTGACCCTCCACACACGGGGATTGAGCTGTAGCATCGTTTTTGGCATTTCATATAAAAATTTTTGTTTTCTTATTTCGATGTTTGCCTAAATATCAAAGGAATTAAGTCTCATGGCAACTAATGTACTGACAAGATTGAATCGTAGCGTTCTGAAACTCGATCGGGTGGTATTGGCGATCGCCCTCATCCTTTTCCTGCTCGCCCTCATCGAACGCTCCCAAGTCTCTGATACCCTAGCCTTCACACTCAACAGTCTTTCGAGTGTCGCCCCTTTTTTATTCCTATCCATTGGAATTGCCGCGTATACCCAAGCAAGCGGTGCAGATAACCTGATCTCCAGAGCCTTTCAAGGTCGAATCTCAGTAATGGTGGTTGTCGCTTCTGTATTTGGAGCCTTTTCACCTTTTTGTTCCTGTGGCGTTATCCCCCTCATTGCCGCCTTACTCACCATGGGTGTACCTGTCGCTGCGGTGATGGCATTCTGGCTTTCATCTCCCTTGATGGACCCGTCTATGTTTGTGCTGACGGTGGGGACACTAGGTCTACAGTTTGCGATCGCCAAAACAGTCGCAACCATTGGTATCGGATTATTAGGTGGTTTTGGCACATTAGCCCTGATCCGTTCCGGTATTGCCGTCAGATCCTTTACCCAACCCCTACGTGAAGGAGTGGGCAATGGAGGCTGTGGGGGCAGTCGAGTCCGCAAACCCAAGCCCATCGTCTGGAAATTCTGGCAGCAAGTCGAGCGACGACAAAAATTTTGGCACAGTGCCGGTAAAAACGCCTGGTTCTTAGGAAAATGGCTTGCTTTAGCCTTCATGATTGAGAGCCTGATGCTCGTTTACATTCCCAATGCTTGGATTGAGACCCTAGTTGGCGATGCCAGTTTTCTCTCGATTGTCGGCGCTGCACTCGTAGGCATTCCACTCTATCTCAATGGTTTTGCTGCCTTGCCCCTGATTGGCGGACTCATTCAACAGGGGATGGCACCAGGAGCTGGCATGGCCTTTCTGTTAGCTGGTGGTGCAACCAGCATCCCCGCAATGATTGCTGTGTTCGCCCTCGCCCGTCGTCCCGTCTTTTTGGCCTATCTGAGCTTTGCCTTTATTGGCTCTGTCATAGCTGGCCTAATGTATGCTGTCATCTTTTAGGGCAGTGGTATAGCATTTCTTAATGAGTCAGGACTTACCCATTAACTCTATCGGTAGGTGTTGTTCCAAGCTTTAACGCACCAATCCTCTATGGAGTCGTTGTGTAAGTCCTAATCTCATCCCAAATTGCTTTGGGATTAGTGGTTGAAACCTATATGAAAAGATATCTGACAAAATATTTCAACAATTCTTAATTATTAATTAATGAATATCCATCCTTTTTCTTGTCCCTAACTTAGGTTACGATATTCAGGTTTCTGGTAAATATGGTTCTCGACAGGAGGAAGCCCAGCGCTTAGGGCGAATTTTACGTCCTAAATCAGATAGGAGAACAGCGAGATTTTACACTTTGGTTTCCTTAAGGACTTGTGAAGAAGATTTTGCCCGTCACCAACAGTTATTTTTAACCGAGCAAGGTTACGGTTATGAGATTAACTAAGAGTGGAATAAATATGGAGTGAAAATGTTTGACGAATTAGAAAAAATTAACGAACGTCCCGAACCATTCCAATTTTACACCGCAAGCGATCTCTGGACTGATGAACATACATCAAAGCACATGCTCTCCTTTCATCTTAATCCAGCCATTGATGTTTCTTCGAGAAAAGTTGAATTCATAAATCGATCGGTGGAATGGATCCTATCTGAATTCAACATCGGCAGTGAAACTTATTTAGCTGATTTTGGCTGTGGTCCTGGACTGTATGCAAGCCGTTTGGCGAAACGCGACGCATCTGTAACCGGCATCGATTTCTCGAAGAGATCCATCGAGTACGCAAAGGAAATTGCAGCCCGCGAACAATTAAATATCAGCTATGTAAATCAGAACTACCTGGATTTTGACACAGAAGAACGATTCGACCTCGTGCTGATGATTATGTGTGATTTCTGCGCCCTTAGTCCAACACAAAGAAAAAAAATACTAGACCTATTCCATAAGATTTTAAAACCGAGCGGTTCAGTCCTACTTGATGTTTATTCCCTGGCTGCATTTGAACAAAGGGAAGAAACGGCAACATATGAGGTGAACCAACTCAACAGTTTCTGGTCACCTCACAAGTATTACGGCTTTCTAAATACCTTCAAATACAATCAAGAGAAGGTAGTGCTGGACAAGTACACAATTATTGAGTCAGAGCGAACCAGATATGTGTACAACTGGTTGCAATATTTTACGCCTGAAGAGCTTGAGCCTGAGTTGGTTAATGCTGGTTTTGCAATTAAAGAGATCTATTCCGACGTTGCGGGAACCCCTTACGATCGACAATCGAGAGAATTTGCCGTCATTGCCAATAGAGTGTAGAAGTGTAGATCTCCACAGAACAATGCCATACCGGGTGTATCTCATATTTAGATCGGATCTATTTTTAAGGGTGGGCAGGAGGATAAGCGGCATCATTCAAATTACACAACCCTATCCTGCACACCCTAACCGATACTTTAATTGATTACCCAGATTTGATATCATTAATTGATCGGAATATCTGCCTCAACTTGACACCCTTTCCCTGACGCACTCTTGATTTCAAAACGTCCACCGATCGCCTGAATTCGGTCTTGCATTCCTCGCAACCCAAACCCTGTAGAATTGAGATTCCGCTCAAATCCTTGTCCATTATCCTGCAAACGCAAGCACACCATTCCACTCGCTTCCATCAGATACACTTGTACCCGCGTTGCCTCACTATGACGCGCCACATTCGTCAGAGCCTCCTGCACCACCCGATACAGCGCTGTCGAGCATTTTTGGGATAACGCTGACTTCACCTTAAACTTGCATTCAATGCGAATTCCCGTCGTCTGCTTCACCTCTTGCAATAACTCCATCAGAGCAGCTTCAAACGTCTTCCCCTTCAACGGATCGGTTCGCAGAGCAGACACCGAATGGCGCACATCCTTAAGTGCTTCTTTCCCTAACCGTTGTGCTTCCTTTAAATACCCCTGAGCCTTAGGGGGATCTTCAGCTAAAAACACCGCTGAATTCTCCAACTGGATACTCTGAGCGGTTAAATAATGGCCAACAGAATCATGAATCTCACGAGCAATACGATTTCTCTCTTGCAATGCCGCTTGATTTTCCACCAACAGGGCATATTGGCGTAGTTCCCGATGAGCTTCTTTTAAATCTTGTCGGCTTTTTTTTTCACTCAGTAGCGCTCCTACTAACAACAGAACCAACACTAATACCCATCCAAATAAAAGAGCTGAATTAACGGTTAAGTGGAGAATAAAGCCTTGGGATCTGGGAGACAAAAACTGCATCAAATCGGCAGGTTGCTCCACCTTACGGGACAAATACTGAAAAAATCCCACCCGTTTTAGAATCGTTCCCATCAACATCCCCAAAAACGAAACATAAGCTACCAGTGCCACCATCACCCGTCCGCGCCAGGGAAACATTAAACAGCCTCGAATGACAACTACCAGCAAGAGAGCGGAAAAAAACGTTGCCCCTCGCCCCCCAAAGGCAATTGCCAAGCAACTCAAACCAAACCCTAAAGTTGTATACAGTACCTGATAAATCCATGGGTGATGGACTTGAGGTAAGCGCAAACCCATTAATCCCAAACTACCAATACTGGCGAGAATTCCGGGAATAAACCGGCTGGGATTTCCTGGGCGACTCGGTGGCATGGGGGGATGCGGGGGAGGTATTTCCAAACCCTGGGGACGTGGAGGCGGTGAAAAATGAATAGCATCGGGAGAGGGGGCAAAGGTTGCTAATACTGCAATTGCCAGCAAAATCCATTCTAAGTAAAGCAAAAGATAAAATGGATGATTAGAATAAGATTTCCATCCAGAAAAACGTCCCATGGCTTCCCCCTGTCCTCATCTTGCACAAATCTGTGAATCTATACCCGATCTTACGGGAACTTTTTCACAGAATCGAGGATCTTAGGTCTGCACTTATGTGAAAGGGATATAGTGCTTTAGGACTAGATTAGATTGGTACTAGAGAGTCGGTTGATTTAGGCGATTGGATCGAAGTGGATGAGCGATCGCAATTTCTAGGATTGATTTATCCGATACAGGTTTAGACAATCCGGAGAATTCGATCGTGACGACTACTTTACCAACACCTCAAAGCAAAAATACTCAACCCGTTCAAACCGTTAAGTATGTCTCCAATTTACCCCATGGGGTAATTCCTTATGCGTTGGCGGCTAGTGTACTGAGTTTAAGTGCGATCGCCGGATTTGTCTATCTCCGTTATGGTCATTTTAACTTAACTCAAATTCCTCTCCAGACTGAATCCGTTCAAGACTCTGACCTCGTTGGCGAAAATATTAGTTTTTATCGTGCCCCAAATTCTCTCTATAATATCGAATTTGAAATCAGCCAAAACGGACAAGCTACTCCTATTCTCTTAAACAATGTCGATCTGCGGTTAATGATTCCCCAAATCCCTGCCTCCATTCGTGGGAATCAAGCCTTAACTCAATGGTTTCTCACGGAACGGGAATTTAATCGACAACGGGTTATTTTCTCTGCTGGCTCCCCAGAAATTTATCTACCCGACGGATTCATGGGTTACTCCAGTGAAGAAATCTCTATTGCCGTCACCAATAATTGCTTAGGTGCAGGCTATTGGGAATTAGCCGTTTTTGCCGAAACCCCAGAAGGAAACAACAAAATTTATCAAGGCTATTTTGATTTTCCCAAAGGAGCATACTCTCGCCTAGTCAGCGAACTCAATGGCGTTTCCTATTGGGATCATGCCCCATCCATGGAACCTTGGTCTGGATTTAATTTCTATAGTGGAATGCCCTTTGATTTAGATGCCATACGCACGGCGAAACGTCGCTATCTGGTTGATGCCCAAGATTTGAGGCATGAAAATATTCTAGCCACCAATGAACAAGTCAGCAAGGCAAAACTGATGGTGGTTAATCAACCCCTAGAAACTCTTGAAACTTGGGAAGACTTGCAGCAAGCCAATCCGAAGTTTCAAAGTTTTGTTCCTCCAGGAATTTATAATCCGGATAAACTCTGGAAAACCGATTATAGTCAGATTGCCCATTTACAGAGTGCTACAGCTACAACGATTGAATCCCCTTTAGCCAATGAAGAATTATTAGAATTGGAATTAATTCTCAAGAGCCAATCCGGGAAACTTCGTAAATTTATCGTCAGTGGAGTAGATTGGCATCAAATTCCCCAAGTTTCCACGGATCAGTACGATCTCGGAATCTATATTCCTATTGGTTTTGCTCCCCCATTTACCGATAACTACGAGCAGTTGAAACAAAATCCACCCCACAAGAGTCCTTTATTTAGTGTCATGCTAGATGGATACAATCTAGCCATGAATTATCGCAAGGATATCGGCATTAATGGCTTAGTGATGCATCGAGATATCCAGAATCCCCATAAACTGCATTTTTATTTTATGTCTTATGAGCGGATTACTTTGGTGAGTCACTATGTTTTGGATTTAACTAAATGGGTGCTAATGGAACATCCAGAACCAGAAGCCATGAGTGCGGTAAAAACATTTGACTATACTCCATCTATGGCTCTCTCTCAAGTGGATTTAAATCAAAAAGTATATACCCAACTGGATCAAGCTTGGCAAACCAATCCCCAATTTAAACAACGGCTAACTTATCGCATTTTTGTGGATTCTCAAGGCGTAATTATCGGTTATGTTCCCAGTTCCAATGAAGCTCAAGATTGGGTGGACAATACCCCATTGTCGGATATGAGTCGAGCTTCTGAATTTAACGATCGCGGGATTGATTCTTTCCGAGTCGTTTTTACCCCAAGGGGAGGAATAGAGGTCAGTCCTTGGTGGGGATGGGATTCCCAACAGTAAGCCATATGTTGTCGGGAGCCAGAAACCCGGTTTCTTCAAGAAATTGGGTTTCTAATCTATCCTCTCCCAAGTCAATTGCTGCTCTTCCTCATCCCAAGACCAACGCAACAAATCAGCCGATTGCCCCGCAGAAAATCCAGACAGTCCCAATGCTTTCCTAGGGGTTTCTGTCGCCAACTCAATAGCTTCACCTAACTCACAAACACCCCAGCGCACTAAATTTTCTACTCCCGAAAATAACGATAATGTCGTGCCCGACAACGTACCATCGAGTAACCGTGCAGTTCCCTGTTTGACTTCAATTTGTCGATTATCCCAGGGATAAATCCCATCCGGCAAACCTAGAGGTGATAGAGCATCACTAACCAGGAAAATGTTTTTAGAATTCGCCCGCAATACAATATCAATCATCGTCGGACACACATGAATTCCATCAGCAATTAACCCACAATACACCTGAGAATTCACTAACGCAGCACCCAATAAACCGGGGTCTCGATGGTGTAAACTAGGCATGGCATTAAACGCATGAGTTACCATAGTTGCGCCCTGTGCAAAGGCCAATTTCGCTTGCTTTAGGGTAGCTTGGGAGTGACCGAGACTGACTGTAATTCCCAAGGAGGTTAAGTAGGAAATCACTTCACCCGTGGGATCGAGTTCTGGCGCAAGGGTGATGACTTTTACAACTTCTGCATAGTCTCCCAATACCTGTTTCATGTTTTCTAGAGTTAAGGGAAGCAGATATTCCCAAGGATGAGCGCCCCGTTTTTCTTGGTTTAAGCATGGTCCTTCTAAATGAACACCCAAGGGTTTAGCCGCATTTTTAGGGGGTGAAAATTGGGAGAAAACCTTTAAGGATCGGTGGATATTTTCAATGGATGTCGTAACTAGAGTTGGCAAGAAATAGCTAACGCCTTGTTGCCATAAAAATTGACAAATTTGATTGAGTTTTGTCTCATCTGCGTGGGTAATTTCGGGAAAGGCTAATCCCAATGCGCCATTGATCTGTAAGTCGATTCCGGCCAAGGAGATCCAGTCGCCTTGCACATCTAGAATGGGTTGGTCGGAACTCTGTTGGTCTTGGGTGGGTAAGATGGCTTGAATCTTTCCTTCTTTAATGACTATATTCTGTTTATCTTGGTATCCGGGAAGGTGGGCGTTAATAATATTTAGATTAGGATTCATTGCTCAGAGGGTTATAGCCACTTGTAGACAATTGTAGGGGCGAACGCCCGTTCGCCCCTACAGATTTGGTCAAAACACCCCCAGCGATTTGCTATAGATCGCTATCTAATTAGCCTTCAACGCTTTTCGTCTCAGGAGAAGTCCAAAGCCGAAGGCTAGACTGGTTCCTAAAATAGAGAAGGGTTCGGGAACAGATTGGGACGTTATGGGTGTGCCAGTTACTGAAAAGTTATCAATGGTGAAGACTGTACCATCAAAAGAGCCTCCTGCTGTTCCAGGTTGAGTATCAAATTCAATGGAATGAATCAATTCCCCACCGGTCATACTGGTATCAATGAAGAAAGGAGTAGGGTTTGTAAATCCCGATCTAAAGGGAGTTTGTCCAATTAAATCCCCTGCTTGATTGAAGGCAAATAGTGCTTTTACAGTGCGATCGTCATCGGTATCATCAAGTTGGACAGAAGTCACTCCTTGGTTAAACTGGGCGACAATACCACTGCTATGGTAATTATGATTCCAAACAAAACTATTGAATGCTCCCAAAACGAGATCGCTACTACCAACTTTTCGATTGCCATAATTTAGATTGGTAATATGTACGCCGTTAGCGTCTCCTCCAACAGAACCGAATGAATTATCATCGGTAAAGGTTACTTCAAAACCCTGTAAGCCTTTGAAAACTAGATCTCCTTGTGCGTTCCCGAAACTGTCAACGCCACTATTAAAATCTAGATCGATGAGAGTTGCCGCAGATGCCGATGGGATGGTTAAATAACAGGCTACTCCAGCCATGGTAGCAACTGTATGGAGTAACAGGGGTAATGGGTTTTGGGGTTTGAGAGTCATCACTTTTATGTCTCCTTTGTTTCATTAAGTGAATGGAATTAGGAGGACATGAATACTATCCCTCCTATAAATTACTCAGATTTTGAGGGGCGATTTTATGCGAAATTCGGAAAACTGTAATAAAAGTTAACAAAAAACTGATATTAATTTAGGACTTACGCAACGAATCCATAGATAGAGGGTTGGTGCGTTACGCTGTCGCTAACGCACCCTACGAGGATCATCTATTTCCCATTCCCTAGCGCTTCGCGCTATACCCATTACCAGTGGGTAGCGCTGTATTGGGCTGCACCGTAGGCTGCGCTGTCGGGGAGGGTATCAATTGACCATTCGACTCTCGTCTTTTTCAAGTGGGGGAAAGAATGGTCAATTTCATGGCGAATCCAACCAATAGCATCCTGTTTAAATCGTTCATAAGATTGATCGGATGCATTTTTCCGTCTTTCCTGCGCTCCACCGGAGATCACAATCAGGTCGCATCCGACCGTATTGATGACGCTTCTGACCGCTCTTCCCAGATTAGTAAAATATTCATGCCAGATGTCCGTAACATCTTGGAGGGGATTCTCGTCTTGACCGAGTTCGCGGAGTATTTTGGCCACTTCCATGGGGTCACCTTGCAGTGCTTTGGGGACATTGCCTTTGGCTTGTCGATGTTTGACCATGTTTCTGAGACCGAGTAGGGAGGCTCTGGTTTCGGCACATCCTGTCGCACCACATCCACAAAGGTCGGCGTTGTCGCTGGTATCTGTGAGAATATGGCCGAATTCTGCGCCGACTCCAGGACCAGAAAAGATTTTACTGTTGATGATTAAGGCTCCTCCTAATCCGGTTCCGGTAATAAACTGAGCCATGGAGGAAGAGGCTTGATTTTGGGCTTCTCTCACGGTGTATTCTCGGTAGGCGGCAGCATCACCATCGTTGAGCAGGAGTGCAGGTAAGCTGAAGCTATCGGAGATTTTCTGTTGGACGTTAACGCCTTGCCAGGAGCGATCGATATTGGTGGGATAAACGCATAGTCCTGAGGGGTCGATGGGGGCGGGACAAGATGCGCCGATCGCCTTAATATCTTTTGGATTAATGTCATTGATTTTGAAGATCTCTTGGGCGGCGGTTTTTATCACGTTTACGGTAGCATCCGGGCCTTCGGAAGCGCGACTGGGGTTGTCTAGGCGATCGCCAATTACCCCGTTTTCCGAATCCCATAATCCCAGTTTTACCGTACTGGCTCCGATATCGATGCCCAAATAAATGCTCATTTTGACCTCCGTTAAGCGGTATATTGCATCGTATCAAATCCTGAATCTCAATACCTGATGCTTATGTCCGATCCTCTCGTTGGTATTATTATGGGCAGTGATTCCGATCTGCCCACTATGAAAGTGGCGATCGCCGTTTGCGAAGATTTTCAAATCCCAACTGAAGTAGCCATTGTTTCTGCCCATCGCACGCCCGAACGGATGGTCACCTATGCCCAGAAAGCCCATGAACGGGGCATTAAAGTGATTATCGCTGGCGCTGGAGGGGCAGCCCATCTACCGGGCATGGTCGCTTCATTAACGCCTTTACCGGTTATTGGTGTACCTGTAGCCTCTCGCCATCTACAAGGACTCGACTCCCTCTACTCCATTGTACAGATGCCCAGAGGAATTCCCGTGGCGACCGTGGCGATCGGCAACGCTCAGAATGCCGGACTATTAGCCATTCAAATCTTAGCCACTTCTCAACCCCAGTTACTGCAAGCCGTTCAAGCCTATCGCCAACAACTCAATCAATCGGTAATTGATAAACAAACTCAATTAGAACGTCTGGGATATGCAGATTACTTAGAAAGTATGTAATATAATTTTTCAACAGAATCTTCAAAAAGTAGCCTAGAATACAGAATAAACTCATCGAAATTGATGCAATCTATCTATCGTATTCACAGAACCAATTCAAGGAGTAGCCAAGCTTAAAGTAAACCTTAAAGTCGGCATTGAGTTTGACAGCATCCTGATTAGATTGGTTCTACGAAAAGCTGGAAGCCTATCTATTGTCACCTACTCAGTGAGTAAACTGCATCTCCAAATTTTTGCGGTGATTCTCCAATAAAGAAATTCATGGAAAGACAATCATTGAAAACTCAACGCCTTGATATCGGAGGGAGTCCGAAAAAACTCCCAAACCTCTTGGGCAATAAGCCCTGGAGTCAACGGCCCCAACTGAGCGCCCTACGCATGTTATGGGGTCGTCGCAGTACTCTCAATTGGATTGCCTGTATTCCCCTATCCGCAATCATTGTGGTGATTTGGGAAGTAGCCGCCCAAGCTCAAGAAGCTGCCCAACCCGGGTCTCCAGAATATATCCAAGGAGTCCTCAATGCCATTTGGATTTTAATTGCTGCCATCCTGGTCATCTTCATGAATGCCGGGTTTGGTATGTTAGAAACTGGATTTTGTCGTCAGAAAAACGCGGTCAACATCCTGTCCAAAAACCTGATTGTTTTTGCCCTAGCAACTCTCAGCTTTTGGGCTATTGGCTTTTCCCTGATGTTTGGCTCGGGTAATGGCTTCATCGGTGGTGGCGGTTGGTTCCTCAGCAGCACCGATCCGGCAACCTATGGACTCGATCCATTCCCTGGAGGGTTACCCATTCCGGTATTCTTCCTTTTCCAAGCTGCCTTTGCTGGAACGGCTGCCACGATTGTTTCCGGAGCAGTAGCAGAACGGATTGAGTTTATCGCCTTTGTCCTCTTCTCCCTACTGATTGTGGGCATTAGCTATCCTATCTCAGGTCACTGGGTTTGGGGTGGCGGTATGTTAAGCGATATTGGTTTCCTGGGTACGGGATTTTCTGATTTCGCTGGTTCTACCGTCGTTCACTCTGTTGGAGGTTGGGCAGCTCTGATGGGTGCGGCAATCTTAGGGCCTCGGCTGGGTAAATATGAAGATGGCCAAGCCCGCGCGATTCCCGGCCACAGTATGAGTATTGCCACATTAGGATGTCTCATCCTCTGGATTGGCTGGTTTGGATTTAACCCCGGTTCCCAACTGGCGGCTGATGAATTCGTTCCCTATATTGCTGTAACGACTAACCTAGCTGCTGCTGCTGGTGGGGTTTCAGCTACCGCTGTTTCTTGGCTCAAAGATGGTAAGCCTGACCTATCGATGATCATCAATGGTATTCTGGCTGGTCTGGTAGGGATTACGGCGGGTTGCGATGGAGTGTCTTATCTCGGAGCTGTGATTATTGGCTTAATTGCTGGAGCGATCGTTGTCTATTCTGTCGGCATCATCGATACCGTTCTCAAAATTGATGACCCTGTGGGTGCGATTTCGGTTCACTTAGTTAATGGGGCTTGGGGAACTATAGCTGTTGGCTTATTTAATACGGAATCTGGTCTATTTTATGGCGGTGGAGCCAATCAACTGATGGCCCAAATTATCGGTATTCTAACCATTGGTGGCTTTACGGTGTTGCTCAGTACCATCTTCTGGTTAGCGCTCAAAGCAACAGTCGGTATCCGCGTCCATCCAGAACAAGAGTTTGAAGGCTTGGATATCGCTGAACATGGCATGGAAGCTTACAGTGGATTCTTGAAAGAGTCCAGTGGGGTAAGGAGTGGAGGAATGGCAGATGCAATGAAGGCGGCTAGTTCTAAAGGTAGCTCAGACTAATTGTTCTAGAGTGTTTTAAGGTTAAGTTATTTCCTCTGATGAGAACCGCTAAGGAAAATCTTTAATCCTTAGCGGCTTTGTTTTGTTGAGCGTCCGATCCTATCATGGGATTGGTAATTGAGTCTGTTGAATCGGTGTAGGGTTGTGTTCAACCGTAGAAAAAAAATTCCCATTTGGGTAGGATTATCTCTATCTGCCAATGTGGTCTTAGCTTTATTACTGATCCAGGGGCAGCGTGAGATGGACTCGGTCGAAGGGCGATCGCTCTTACCAACGACAGATAATCCTTCAGGTATTCCTGCTCAAGCCCAGATCGTCTCAGTGAAGACGGGTGTCCAACAGAGCGTTACCCCAGCTCCAACCCCATCTTCATCCCCATCTCCAGCCCCAGCCCCCGATAAACCTCAGAGTCATCACCTGACCTATCAAGAATGGGTGGAACTCTTGGCTAGAGAAGCCCAAGTTGCAGCGACTCAACAACCGGAAAATTTATCCATTTTAGCGGGAGACTCAATTAGTTTATGGTTTCCTCCAGCCTTGCTACCTCGTGGACAAACTTGGCTCAACCAGGGGATTTCTGGGGAAACTTCTGGGGGGTTATATCGCCGTTTACCTCTTTTAGATGGCACGAACCCCAAAACGATCTTTATTCTAATTGGCATTAACGATTTGCTCAAGGGAGTGAGCGATCGCGAAATCTTGGATAACCATAAGCAAATTATTCAAGACCTGAAATGGAATCACCCCCAGACAAAACTGGTCATCCAATCTATCTTGCCCCATCAAGGGCCACAGGCGACTTGGGAACAGAAAGAACGTCTTTTATCGGTCTCGAATGAACGAATTCGCCAACTGAATCAACACCTTTGGGCCCTAGCTCAGTCCCACGGAGTATATTATCTTGATTTATATCCCCTGTTTGCAACTGCACAAGGGAGTCTGCGGGCTGAGTTAACTACTGATGGCTTACATCTGAATCATCAAGGCTATTTGATTTGGAGTACGGCTATGCAAATGTTCAGCCAACATTACCTAGACTCTCGCCAGGGCTATCCCTAACTCACAGACACTCATTAATCCATGGATACTAAAGCCTTTTCTAGCACGCTCAAAAAATCTGACAATTACCATCGCAAAGGGTTCGGTCACAAAGAGGAAGTGACTGAGTTAATGAACACGGCATATCAAAGTCCCCTGGTGCAACAGTTGCGCGAGAATAACTATACGCTCACTCAGGGAAAGGTAACCATCCGATTGGCTGAGTCCTTTGGATTTTGTTGGGGAGTGGAACGAGCAGTAGCCATGGCTTATGAAACTCGCGAACATTTCCCCACGGAAGAGATCTGGATTACCAATGAGATTATCCATAATCCAGATGTTAATGACCATTTGCGCAAGATGAATGTGCAGTTTGTTCCGGTTGAAGGAAATACTAAAGATTTCTCGGTGGTGAACTCAGGAGATGTGGTGATTTTACCTGCTTTTGGCGCAAGCGTGCAGGAAATGAAGCAGCTCTATGACAAGGACTGTAAAATTGTGGATACCACTTGCCCCTGGGTATCTAAGGTCTGGAATACAGTAGAAAGACACAAAAAGAAAAGCTACACTTCGATTATTCATGGTAAATATAAGCACGAGGAAACTGTAGCCACAAGTTCCTTTGCAGGAACCTATTTAATTGTCCTGAATATGGCAGAAGCAGAATATGTCTGTAACTATATTCTTCATGGGGGAGATAAGACGGAGTTCTTAGAAAAGTTTAGTCGAGCTTGCTCGGAAGGGTTCGATCCTGACCGAGATTTAGTTGCGGTGGGAATTGCCAATCAAACTACCATGCTCAAAAGTGAAACGGAGCAGATTGGCAAGTTGTTTGAACATACCATGATGAAAAAGTATGGCCCTGATACCTTGACGGAGCATTTTCATAGTTTTAATACGATTTGTGATGCCACCCAAGAGCGCCAGGATGCCATGTTAGGCTTGGTGGAAGAATCCATGGATTTGATGGTGGTCATTGGTGGCTTTAATTCATCGAATACGACCCATTTACAAGAAATTGCGATCGCCAGAGGCATTCCTTCCTATCATATTGATGGGGGCGCTCGCATTTTGGCCGATAATCGCATTGAACATAAACCCTTGGATGGGGCGATCTCCATTGCTGACGATTGGTTACCTTCTGGTGAGATTGTAATTGGTATTACTTCTGGTGCTTCCACTCCCGATAAGGCGGTGGAAGAGGTCTTAGAAAAGATTTTTGCTGCTAAAGCGTAGAGCGCTACGCGCTAGGGAATAGGGAGTAGGGAATAGGAAATAGGAAAAACCCAGTTTTTTCCTTCTCTTGAACTATCGATCAATAGCGTTATCCCATTGCCTACTACCTACTGCCCATTACCCTATAAAAAAACAGGGGGATTTCGTCTATTACCCCTGTTTTTGTTAATTGAGGAACGACTTAGAATACAGAAATAGCGTCTAAATAAACTTCAGGTTTAGATAGAATTGGGTAGTCAATCACCGCATTTCCAACAGCACATATAGCAGTGAAAGAGTTGATTAGGACAGTGAAGTTATGGTTTGAGGCAATAGGCAAGAGGGACTCTAGCAATAGAAAATGTCCTAACTCTCCCTATTCTCTGCTATAACAGCATAGGCATGGCTTAGTTATAGTGCATGTTCATGGGGAAATGATATAATCCTTGCTTTCGATCATCGATGAGGACTCTCAGTGCGTAGCGCTAGAGTTGGAATCAGACCTAATCTTTAATTTTTAATTTTTAATTTTTAATGGCTTTGAATTCTGGAGAGAACAGATGACTCAAAAGAATGATACCCCAATCTTAGTGGTTGCCCTGATTGTATGTTTGGGCGTAGTCGGTTTTGGTTTATGGTGGTTTCTGAATCGGACAGAGGTACAGGTCGCCAGTTCCCCTTCACCGGAAATGGTGGATTTTCAAGTAGAGGAGCGGCTTAGTACTGGAGAGCGGTTGTTAATTACACAAGGGGCAACCCTCCAGAAACGGAGTGCAGTCGCTCAGATAGCGCAAGGAAAATGGGAAGAGGCGATCGCCAATTTAGAATACTCTTTAAACCTCAATCGTAACGATCCTGAAGCGCTGATCTATCTGAACAACGCCCGCATTGCTGGGCAAACAGCCTATACCCTGGCTGTATCTGTCCCCATTACCACCCAACTTAATGCTGCCCAAGAGTTACTGCGCGGTGTAGCTCAAGCACAACAAGAGATGAATGAACAGGGAGGAATTCAAGGAACTCCCATACAGATTTTAATTGCTGACGATGCGAATAATCCAGATGCTGCTGTTGAGATTGCCCAAAAATTGGTAGCTGACGATCGCATTTTGGCAGTCATTGGTCACTATAGTAGTGGGGTAAGTCTGGCGGCTGCTTCTGTATATGAAAATGGGCAATTGGTCATGATTTCTCCTACGTCTACTTCCGTAGAGTTGTCGGGGAAAGGCAATTATGTTTTCCGCACTGTTCCAAGCGATCTCTTTTCGGGAACAACTCTCGCGCGCTATTTGCTTCAAGATCTACAAAAACAAAAGGTAGCTGTATTTTTTAACTCCACCAGCAATTATAGTCAATCCCTCAAAGATAGCTTTACTACCGCCCTATTTGCGGATGGCGGTGAGGTAGTCACCGAGATAGACTTTGCCAGCTTCATGTTTAATCCGAGTCAGGCGATTGAAGAGGTGATGGCTCAAGGTGCTGAGGCGATTTTACTTGCCTCGGATTCTACGGTATTCCCTGATGCTCTTGATGCGATCATTATTAATAACCATAAATTACCTCTCCTGGGAGGCGATAGTTTATACAGATCTGAAGTCTTAAAAGCAGGACGAGCAAAAGCAATGGGGATGGTTGTTGCTATCCCTTGGGATTTTGTCGCCAATGCCAACTCTGCTTTTGCCCAAAGCAGCCTCCAGTTATGGAGCGCACAGGTGAATTGGCGCACTGCCTTAGCCTATGATGCGGCTCAAGCGCTGTTAGAGGCGATCTCTAGCGAAGAACCGAGTCGTTCCAGCATCCAAAAGGCTCTTGTGGCTCCAGATTTTCAGGTCAATGGTGCATCGGGAACCATTCGGTTTCTGCCATCGGGCGATCGCAATCAAGCCCTCCAGTTAGTACAAGTTCAACCTGGCGATCTCACCGGATTCGGCTATGATTTTGTTCCCCTAGTGGGATTTAAACCAGAACAATAATGATTCCTCTGCTGTTGTTAATTGAGGATGAATACTCATTGGTTAAACATCTGTAATCAATCACTCAAGAAAATGCCTGAAAAATCAGTATTAGCAGAAAATAAATAGCAATGGAGTAATCCTGTATTCTTACCCCTATTCCCTATTCCCTATTCCCTATTCCCTATTCCCTCACCTTCTACAAGAAGTCTAATGATTGACGCGAGATCGGGAAACTAAGACTTCTATTGCTCTGATGCTTAGTCTAGAAGAACAGGGCAATAATTTAGGGTTGTCTAATTCGCCATGTCTTGAGCATCTCCCCATCCCTGTTTCTAAACTATGTGGGAATTAACTCCCCAGGACGTAACCTTGACCATTTACCCTGTTCTTGTTTAAAACTCTCACATCCAACCACATCCCATTCCATCTCAATGATCTCTCCCTGGTGGCGGATATTGACATTAATTTCAGGGTTGATGGGTTCAAAATCCGGATTTTCCGCCAGATGGGGTTGTTGGTGTTGACCTTCCACGGCATGATAGGTAAGGCAACGGTCTACATATTCGCAATTGACACAAATGCACATAAGCCAACATCAAGCTAAAACATCACATATAGAAAAAGAGAAGGATAAAGTACGCTCCCCTTCCCTCATACCAATTCTCGATCGGTTTGGGCTTAACCATTGGCTGAAAGCAACTTACCTGGAATTGGTATCCCTCTGCTAATCTAACCTATTCCTTCTTGAGATTGCCCAAATGTGTTCAGATTGTAATTCACCATGCTTGACTTAACCGGTGCAGCTCTTAGTCCAGAAACCTGGCCTTTTGATTTAGAATGGCTTCCCGAAGAAACCTGTTTAGTGGGGGGAGCGGTGCGCGATAGCCTGCTGAAACGGCAACGGGATTATCTGGATCTGGATTTTGTGCTGCCGGAAAAGGCTGTAGAAACGGCGCGTCAGATTGCTAAATTCTATGATGCGGGGTTTGTGGTGTTGGATGCCGGGCGGCAAATTGCGCGGGTGGTGTTTGAAAATGCCACAGCAGATTTTGCCCAACAGGAGGGAGAAACCCTACATCTTGATTTAAAGCGGCGGGATTTTACGGTTAATGCGATCGCCTATAATCCGTTTACCCAGACCTTAATTGACCCATTGGAAGGCTGTCAAGATTTACAGCGCCAACTCATCCGTATGGTATCGGCAAAAAATTTGGCTGACGATCCCCTGAGGCTGCTACGAGCCTATCGCCAAGCGAGTCAATTGGGGTTTACCCTTGACCGAGAAACGCAAAACACTCTAATCCGGTTAGCACCAAAGTTGCGTCAGGTGGCAGCCGAACGGGTACGGATGGAGTTAGGGTATTTACTGAATTTGCCCTCGGGAAGTGAAGCACTGGAAAAGGCTTGGAAAGATGGAGTGTTAACGGGTTGGTTTCCCCATAGCTGTGCAGAGCGGGTGACTCAAGTCCATCAAGTAGATTGGATGGCAGAGGAATTGAGCGATCGCTGGCCTCAATTACGAGAATACTTTAATCAGCCTATTCTCGCCAGTCAACCCACCAATCGGATCAGTTTAGCTAAACTGATTCTGTTTATCTCCCCAGAAGTCCAAAACGCTGAGGCAGAACTAAAATCCTTGAAATTGAGTCGTGCTGAAATTCGAGCGGCGATCGCCGTTTTGCAGCGCTTGCCGGATATTCTATACCCGCAACAGATGGACTTGCGAGACCAGTATTTTTTCTTTCAAGCGATTCGTTCCGTTTTTCCGACACTGATGCTCTTAGCACGGGTGAGAGGGGTGGCTCTGGAGGCGATCGCGCCGTTGTGCGATCGCTACCTCAATCCCAACGATCCTGTCGTTTATCCCCAACCTCCGATCGCAGGTAATACCTTGATTGAATCCCTTAATCTATCCAAGGGTAAGTTAATCGGTCAATTATTAACCGAAATTCAGATCGCCCAAATTGAAGGTAAGGTCAGCACCCAAGCAGAGGCGATCCAGTTTGCCCAACATTGGCTCAAACCCATTAAACCTTAGTGGGGAACGGGAGAGAGCAGAAAAGGAATTGGTTAGGATAGGCAAAAGGCAATAGAAAATGTCCTAATCCCTCTTCTGTCACTCTAGGAAAACCATGACAGCGCTTTGCGCTGTATCTTATCCCAAGGGCTTGGAAGAATGCAATTTCTCAACGACCAGAGGCAACGTAATCTCAAATTTCGCCCCTTTTCCAGGTTGGGAGAAACAAGTCAGTTCTCCTTGGTGTTTTTCCGTGATAATTTGATAGCTAATTGCTAAACCCAAACCGGTGCCTTTACCCACCGGTTTCGTGGTAAAGAAGGGATCAAAGAGTTTCTCAATGGACGTTTCAGAAATACCTAAGCCATTATCTTCAATCACAATGGCTACCTGATTCTGAACTGAGTAAGTGTGAAAGCAAAATGCAGTGTTTGCTTTCATGGTCACTAGACCCGGTAGCACACTTTTGAGGAATCCAATATCAAAACACCAGCCAATGATTACTATAAATCCAATCCAAAATACAGCGATCGCACTCCGTTTTGAGACTTTTTGCAAATTTGCGATCAGTAACTTAGAGTGACTTACCACTATTTTGAGGATACATCTTGTTATGTTTAACAAATTATACCACTTTTTTGATTTCTGTTGGTAATTGCAGTAAAAAAATCAGGAAATCTTTAGATTTGTAAATAAATTCTGGTTAAAGTTTAAGCTTCGCCATAAAATCAACTCAGTTGCTAATACCGTATTCCCCATTCATGCATAGTATCCTCAAAGTTGTCGATCGCATCCTAGACACCCGTCCCGATACCCTCGACTTTCGCGACCAACTCTACGAAGCGACCCTAGTAGATGTTCCGGCTCGCATCGACCTGGAAGAATACAGGAAACTGAATATTCCCATTCTGGATCAAGGACGGGAAGGGGCTTGTACTGGGTTTGCCCTAGCTACAGTTGCCCATTATTTGCTGGCGAAACGCTACGGGTTAAATAATCTGACTCCAGTTAGCCCCTGGATGTTGTACGCTATGGCCAAGCGCTACGATGAATGGCCGGGAGAAGACTACGAAGGATCGAGTGCCAGAGGAGCCATGAAAGCCTGGCATAAACACGGAGTGTGTAGCGATCGCCTCTGGACCCATCGCTCTGGAAAAGTGAAACGAGACCTGACGGGAACTCAAGCCTCGGATGCATCCCAACGCCCCCTGGGAGCCTATTATCGGGTGAATCATAAAGACTTGGTTGCCATGCATAGTGCGATCGCCGAAGTCGGAATCCTTTATGCTACGGGACTCGTCCATGAAGGCTGGGAAAGAATCGACTCAGATGGCGCGATCCCCCTCAAAGAAACGATTCGAGGCGGCCATGCTTTTGCTCTAGTGGGCTATGATGAACGGGGCTTTTGGTTCCAAAACTCCTGGGGCAATACCTGGGGCAAAAACGGTTTTGCCCTGATCACCTATGATGATTGGCTGCTTAACGGAACCGATGTTTGGGTCGCGCGTTTGGGTGTTCCGATTATCCTCAATAATCCCATTCCCAGAAAATCTCAGCCACGTAGTAGTCAGCAAAAAACCAGTGCTATCTATGCAAATTTGCGTCCTCACTTAATCAGTATTGGTGCAGATGGGGCATTAAGCGACAATGGAACCTATGCAACCTCCTCTGAAGCTGTCCAGAGAATTTTAACCGAAGACTTTCCCCAGATGAGCGCATCTTGGCAGAAAAAACGCCTCTGTCTATTTGTCCCAGGGGGTTTACAGTCGAAAGACCAGGTGGTTGAAGCGATGACCAACTTGCGGCAAGTCTTTCTCAATCAAGAAATTTATCCCCTTGCTTTCCTCTGGAATAACGAGTATGGTGCAACGTTAACGCAGATTCTGCAAAATGGCTTAAAGCAGCGCCGACCCGAAGGTACAGTAGAAGACAATCAGGATTTTATGCTCGATCGCCTCGATGATGCCCTAGAACCGCTTGTCCGTCCAGAGGGAAGTCTTCAATGGAGTGTGTTGAAAACCAAAGCCTTACAAGCAGCGAAAATCTACAATGGGGGAATACGCTTAATTTTGCAATTTATCGATCAATTGCAAAAACAAGAGCCGAATCTAGAAATTCATCTCGTTGGTCATAGTTTAGGCAGTTTGCTCTTAGAACCCTTGGTACAACTGTTAACCACAGACGGTTTAATTAGCGGTTCCCTCCTGGGGGGAGATGTGGGCTATGGTCAGGCGATCGCCTCCTGTACCCTCTGGGCCCCTGCTTCCACTCTATCAGCGTTTCATGAAAGTTATGGCCAGGCGATCGCCAACAACAAAATCGGCAAATTTACCCTATTTACCCTCACTGATGAAGCGGAAAATAACGACCAATGTGCTAACATTTATCACCGCTCTCTACTCTATTTGATCGCCCATAGCTTAGAAGAAAAACCCCGAATTCCCTTTTCGCCCACCCATGCTCAAGGAACGGCGATCGCCGGAATGGAGAAATTTATCCGCCAAGATGAACAACTCCAAAGTTGGATCGCCTCTGGCAAAGTGGATTGGATTTTAGCGCCCAATACCGGTTCCCAAGGCGCTCAATTCCATTGTGCCGCCCGCACCCATGAAGGCTTTTCCCAAGATCCAGCAACCTTAAGAGCGACCTTAGCTCGTATTCTGGGAGAACCCGAAATGGAGGAGAGCGAAGACACTCAAGAGTAGGCGATCGAAGGGCACAAGGTTGAGCAGATCTGATTAACTCTCTTCCGGAGGATGCCAACCGGCTGAAACCCAAGCTTGTCTTACAGCTACAGCATAGGGATTATTTAATTTTAAGGCGATCGCTGTCGCTCGCCCACAGGCTGTAATCCCCTGAATCCTTGTGCCATCTTCCGACCAAGTAAAATGGGAAGACCATTGTTGCTGACGAGGGTTGTATAACTCTACCTTTTTCTGGGTTATGGGATCTTGAGCGTGGGTTTGTGTCCCTTTGTAGGAATTGCACAGACGACAAGCAAGCCAAAGATTGTCTTCCTCATCAGAGCCACCTGCGGCTTTAGGGATAATATGGTCGATTTCCAAAACTCCTAAAATATATTGCTGCGCACTCTGGCAGTAGCCACATTGATTTTGGGCAGCGGCTCGAACATTAGACCGTATTTTTTCAGAAATTTGACTCACTACTTCAAGGGTTCAATCAACCCACGCTTAACAGCTTCATTGAGAGCAGTGGCTTTTCGTAGTAACTCCTCTTGATAAATTTGCATTAATGCTTGTAATTCAGACACTTCATCCGTATTTAAGAGTCCAGCTTGCTGGCGATCTAGTAACTGGCTTAACCGAGCATCTTGATCTGCTTCCATTTGTAGGGCACTCAGATCTAAAATCTCCCGATCTGACAAACTAGATATGGGTTGTAGATCCAATCCATTACTCCTAACGGGTGGAATTAAGGAAGTTATGGTATCGGCTAAAACACTAGCTAAATCTCGGTTCGCCAGTTGTGCAAAACGTTCAGCCTGTAGATAAACATCATCAGGTAAGGTAATAGTGATTTGGGTACTCATGGGTTGGCATCAGACTGGAGTATTTTCAGGATAACGAGAAAATGTAGCTCACCTAGGGCCGAATTCTGGCAGAATCAGACATAGAGTAGTCGAAAACTGGAAACCGTAGGCGATCGGGCTATGGCACGGGTAAGAGTGGAGTGATGTACTCTAACAATTGAGGAATGTATGTTTGAACAACTTGCCAGACTAGATCGAGTTTAACTTCATCATAATCATGGACTAGGCGATCGCGCATCCCGGCAATTTGTCTCCACTCAATTGCCCCATAGCGCTCGCGAAATTCCGGTGAAAGACGTTTGACGACTTCACCAATAATCGTAATTTCATATAAAACCGCCAGTTGTGTTCTTTCATCCTGCTCAAAATCTGCTTCAGTCATATTCTCAGTTAATCGGAGAATTGTGCGACAGAATTTAGCTATATCAAACAAATAGGATTCGTCCCGATTCATAGATCACCTGTGCTGTACTGAGAATATTTTGGCGGCGAATCCAGTTATCACTCTCAATCACTGAGGATTTTTCAATCAAATCAACCTGACGACCTAACCCGTCTTCCAATTGATATTGGATCTTCACCAAATCCATTAGACTCATGCGAGAACGAAAATTAGGGTCAAAGACCACCAAAAGATCGATATCACTATCCGGTTTAAAGTCTTCTCGGAGAATCGAGCCAAATACAGAGAGTTCAACAATACCCCACTGCGGGCAAAAATCAGCGAGTTGTTTCGGAGTAATTCCTAGGCGATCCGAAAGAAGAGGATCAGATATTTTCAGACTCATTAGGCTTTTACCTTAAAATCAAGGTCACATGGGGCCGAATTCTGGCAGAATCAGACATAGAGTAGTCGAAAACTGGAAACCATAGGCGATCGTGTCCATTTCCCCCGTCTTTACTTTAGAGCTAAAATTTCTCACCATCAGTCTATGGCTAGGATTGATCTTCTTGGCCTCGGTCTGGCTGAGTCGTTATCCTTGGGCAAATGCGGAAATCATTCGCAAGGTGGTTCATATTGGCTCAGGAAATGTGATTCTGTTGGCTTGGTTCTTCGATATTCCCGCTTGGGTGGGGATAGCCGCCTCGATTGTATTTAGTGCGATCGCCCTGTTATCCTACTCTTTCCCCATCCTACCGGGCATTAATGGCATCGGTCGCCAAAGTTGGGGTACATTTTTCTACTCAGTGAGTATTGGTCTGCTCATTGCCCTCTTTTGGCCGTTGCATCAACCCTATTATGCTGCTCTGGGCATTTTGATTATGACTTGGGGCGATGCTCTAGCGGCCTTAGTGGGGCAAAATTTTGGCACACATCCCTATTTCCTGGGCACGATTCAAAAAACCTGGGAAGGAACGGCAACCATGTTTGCAGTTAGTTATCTAATCTGTGTCGTGATTTTGCTGCCGGTTTATGGCAATGTGAGCTTGATTTGGATCTCTTCAGCAATCGTTGCTCTGTTTGCCACTATTTTAGAAGCTTTTTCCCGCTTTGGTATTGATAATTTAACCGTCCCCCTCGGTAGCGCGATCCTGGCCTTTGGATTAATGGAAGGCTTAACCCTAGGAGAATTCTATCTCCGTTAACTCTCCCCATGACCTATGCCCCATTGCCCAAATGGTTTCCAAACCTGTAACACTCACACTAGAATCAATACCATGCCCTATGCTTAAATCATGCCTTCACCCGTGAAGTCGCCTAAATCAAAGTCCCAATTGCCCTTGGATCAAGTCCCCGATCCAGAGCAGCTTGACAATATTAAAACCCAATTAGATCTGATTTTACTGGCACTGGAGGCCTTGGCGGGGATTGGCTCCGAAGCCATGCTACAAGCAGCAAGTAAACTTAATTTACCAGGAGTTAGCGATCGCGTCAGCTTGTGGCGTTTACGTCAAGCAAGTCCCTTACGCAAAGGGAGTGGCGGCCGGAAAAAATTGGATGTCGAAGAGGCGCGATCGCTCGTGTTAATCTGTTGTGAATTAGCCCAAAATCACCAAGAACGAATTCGCCGTGCAGTCGGACTACTTGAACAACTGACGGCCGAAGATCGCCCCCCACATACGATGTCCCTCCTGGGGGATTATCTCGACACTTTTACCAATACTTATCAAGAGCGAATGCTTGACGGTGAAGACATCTCCCCCGATGAGCTTACCCCCTTAGCCCTCAAACTCCTAATCGATCTGCTCTTTTACTCGAGTCCCGGAGGCCCTCGTCGTCTCTGGTTAGCCCTCCTAGACCGCTCCCTCTGAATTCATTGTTAATGATTAATGATTAATGGTTAATTGATCCCATGAGTTCCTCCGTCATCCGACGCTATACCCCACCCACCTGCACCCTAGAAATTATCGGTCAATCTTCTCCTCTGTCGCGATGGATGAAACAACCGGTAATCAAAAACCTGCGCTTTCGCTTACATTTCGATGACCCACGGAAAGGAACAGAGGCTAAAATTACGGTTAAGGGCGATCGCACCCAACTCGAAAGCCTCTGTCATACGGTTACCACCACCGTTCAAACGCTCCTCACCCAATCTGCTCCAACCGAACCCAAACGCCTCACCCAACATCAACTCAACCTCGGCCCCCTCGGAGAAGATGACAACGACCTCACTGTTACCCTCAGCGCTCTGCAACTGTTCGATCTGGCCACGGCGATCGAACAATATACCTTAGATCTCGTTACTCTCCCTGAAGGAGTTGAAACTCCCAAACCCATCTCTCCACCCAACCCAACCTTAAGATTTGTAGCCAGTTTCCTGCTGGGTCTTGGCATCACCGCTACCAGTGTCATCGTCTTGAAAGACTTGTATCCCTATCCAGAAGCAAGTTTTGAAACGGCGACTCAACCCCAGAGTGAAAAGGAAACTCAAAGTCCAGAGATTGAGGATAATGCCTCGATTGCCCAACAACCCACTCTTCCCTCTGCCCCCCTAGAGGAAGTCCCCTCACCCTCACCCTCTCCCATGACTTCCGATGAAAAACTACCTCCTCCTCCCCCTGTGGGAGAAACTACCCCTGAATCTCCCGATTCTCCTCCTATTGCCAATGTGACCCCATCCGAACCTCCAAGTATAGCCGCTTCAGCTCCCCCTCCTGCACCCAGTTTTCCGCCACCTGAGCCGGTCTTGAGTGCCCCTACTGAGGGCATCACACTCCCCCCCCCTATCCCTTTAGACGAACCGGAATCAGCGGCTATTTTACCGGCTCCTGAGGCTGAACTCCCCGCCCTTGCACCTGCACCCTCCCTAGAGCGTCCCCCCACAGAACTTGATGATGTAATTCCTCCGACAGAAGCTCAAAGTGCTTCTCCTCCATTAGACCTGAGTGCAAGAGCGGAACGTAATCTATTTGATAATATTCCCCAAGTTGCTGAAGCCCGGCAATATTTTGAACAGCGCTGGACTCCTCCAGAAAGTTTAAATAAAACAATTGAATATAATATTACGCTGAATGTCGATGGCACAGTTCAAGGCATTTCTCCCCTCGGAGAAACCGCAGCAACTTATTTAGATCGCACGGGAATTCCGTTACTGGGTGAACCTTTAGTTTCCCCCCTAGAAAGTACTCTTCAACCTCGCTTGCGTGTTGTTTTTAATCCTGATGGTACAGTACAAACTTTCCTGCAATCTTCTGAATAGGGAATAGGCAATAGGCAATAGGCAATATCCTAACTATCCTTTGCACTATTTCCCTAGGGCGAAGCACTACATCGCCAGTAAGGGAGCAGCAGCAAGCAGGGTTTGGGTGTAAGGATGCTGGGGATGGGTAAAGATTTCGTGGGTGGTGTTGAGTTCGACAATTTTACCTTGATTCATGACCGCGATGCGATCGCATAAAAATCGCGCTACCCAAAGGTCATGGGTGATGAACAGATAGGTGAGTTCAAACTCCCGTTTCAGGTCTAACATCAGTTGTAGCACCTGTGCTTGCACGCTGGCATCGAGCATACTGACGGGTTCATCGCAGATCACCAGTTTCGGCCGCGTAATCAGAGCACGGGCGATCGCCACCCGTTGCTGTTGTCCCCCAGAAAGTTCTCCTGGATAGCGAGAATAGTAGGTTTTTGTGGGGGTTAAACCGACTCTTTCTAGCATCTCTGTGACCCTTGGTTTCGCCGTCTTGGGGGTTTCTAGACCATGAATGAGGAGGGGATCAGTAATGCTCTCACCGACTGTCATGAGGGGATTTAAGCAGGCGTGAGGGTCTTGGAAAACCATTTGCATCTGTTGACGCAGTTGGCGCAGGGATTTACGGTTGATAGAGGTAATTCTATTGCCCAAGAATTCGACCCTGCCAGAGGTGGGTTTAATCAGTTGTAAAATGGTGCGCGAAAGGGTACTTTTTCCACAACCCGATTCTCCGACAAGTCCTAAAATTTCCCCAGGATAGAGTTTAAAGTTGACCCCATCCACGGCTTTAATTACGGTTGCGTTTCGGGTAAACAGTTGTTGGATTAAATTGCTCTCTAAGCTGTAATGTTTGTTCAGATCGTCCACTTGAAGTAAGGGTTGCTTTTCGGGGACAGTCGTCACTGCTTTGGTCTCGATCGCGTGAATATGGAGTGCCGCTTCCAGCAAAGATTGGGTATACTCCTGTTGGGGATGAAAGAGTACCTGTTTGCTCAGATCGCGCTCAATTAACTTCCCTTGATACATCACTGCAATTTCCGAGCAGTATTCCCCCACTAAGGCTAAATCGTGGGAAATTAGCAATAACCCCATTTCCCGCTCGGCACATAACCGGGTTAATTCCTGTAGAATTTGGGCAGAGACGGTTACATCTAAGCTGGTCGTGGGTTCATCGGCAATAATCAGCTTCGGATTTAATAATAGCGCTAAGGCGATCGCCACCCGCTGACGCATTCCTCCGCTAAACTCGTGGGGATATTGAGACCATCGGGACGCAGGAATACTAACGGTTTCCAAAACAGCGATCGCCCGATCCTTGGCTTCCCGATAGGATAAAGACTGGTGAGACTGGAGCGTTTCCACACAATGATCGCCAATCGTCATCAAAGGATCGAGACGAGTCATGGGATCTTGGAAAATGAGCGCGACTTCTTCTCCTCGAAACCGTTGGAGTTCCTCTTCGCTTAACCCTAAAACCGATTTTCCCTCAACTTGAATGTCTCCTTGCACCTGGGACTGGGACGGCAACAGGCGCATAATGGCTCGTCCCAGGGTCGATTTCCCACACCCCGACTCCCCCACCAAACCCAGGCGATCGCCCGCTTTCAGGGTCAAGGAGACCTCGCTAACGGCCCATTCTGAATGGGGATTATAGGCGATCGATAACTGGTCAAGCTGTAACAGAGGTGGAGTCATGGTTTATCGCGCTTCGTGTTGGTCATCGGTCATTAGGATCTAGTTTAGTTTTACAGTACTTCGCGCGGCAGAAGGGGAATGGGGAATGGGGAAACTATTTTTAGTCCTAGGATTAAATTATTCCATCTCCCTCATTAAAAATCATTGCCGCTCAACAAAGTTTGGTAATATTTCCAGTGCATTTGAGCAGAATTATCCCACGTATAGCGAGAGAGAATCGATCGACTATTTTGGATTAATGATTTTCTGGTTTCTGGATCGATGCTTCGTTTCATGGCAATTGCAATCTCATTGACCTGTTCAGCATCCACTAAAAGAGCTTGTTCTCGCGTGAGAAACTCAATAAAAGGAGGCTGATCGCTAGTAACCACGGGAAGTCCTGATGCGATCGCTTCCATCACCACCAAACCCCAGCCTTCTTTAACTGAGGGAAAGATAAAAGCATCGGCACATCGATAGAGAACTGGCAGATCGCGATCGCCGATCGCGCCTGGTAAAAGTAGCGCTTTCCCTTCCTCTATTCCAAGTCGTTTGACTTCTGCAAAAAAGCGATCCTGATAATCCGAATAATCAAACAGGGTCAGTCCTCCAGCAATAATCAATTGCGCTTGCGGAAACTCAGGTAAAACTTGGGCGAATGCCTGTAAGATCCGAATTGAATTTTTGCGCGGTTCTACCCCACCAATATTGAGAAAAATAGGGTGTCCAACGATCCCTAAATGCTTTTTCAAACTGTTTTCTGAACCCTCTTTGAGCGCAGAAAAGCGCTGGGCATTGACTCCATTAAAGACCACGGGTGCATCAATTTTATATAATCGTTGTAATTCTTGCTGCCAGTAACGACTGACGCAGATACAGCGATCGCTCAGTAAAATTGATTTTTCTTGACAAGTTTGTAAATAAGGGCTGGTGTAATTGTCAATATGATGGACAGTGCGCAGAATGTAAGGAATGGAATAGCCTTGCGATCGCAGCCTCACCAAAGCATTGGCACTGATACAGTCCTGAGCATGGTAGATATCATAATCGTCTTCATGTTGACTGAAATAGTTGACATACTCTTGAATGCGCTGTTCTACCACACCATCAATAGTCTGGGGAGGGGGCTTGGTGGGGACTAAACGATAATTGCAAGTGAGAGGACGGCAAAAATTCCCCCCATCTTTATTCAGAGCAAAGATGCAAACCGAGAGTCCCCTGCGATCGAGAGCTTCGGCTAATTCCATGGTATGAATTACGCCACCGCGAGGTTTGGTTGAGTACGTTAAAAGGGCAACTCGCATAATAGACAATAGCTTGCATTGCTTAGGGTTTAAAATTTTAAGCCTGTTCCCTGTTCTCTAACCTCCATCGATCGCGTTTTTAGTCAAAAACGCGAAACCTAGTTCTAAAAAGCTAGGCGGAGAAGCCCGCACTCTACCCGCAGGGTGAGTGTCGGGAGTTGTCACCAAACCCTAATTCACGATCAATGTAACACTCTTGGTCATTGCGTAAAATAGTTTTACGAGCCAAGTGCAGCTTGCTCAATGAGACCCGTGTAGCTTGGATTAAAAGTCTGTTGGGTACTAGCAATATGGTTAGCCAGATAAGTCGCATCCCGTGCGATTCCAGAAAAGCGACCCGAACCCCAAGTATACAGCCAAGGTAAACCGAGGAAATATAATCCTGATACTGAGGTTATTCCGCGATCGTGACCGGGATAGCCTTTACCATCAAAGATGGGCATTTCGATCCATTCATAGTTGGATGTATAGCCCGTACACCAAATCACTGTATTAATGTTGGCATCGCGATAATTTAACTGCAATACTTCGGTTTTGGGTTCCCATACCGGTTGATAGGGCGTTTCGATGGGAGCCGAAATATTATGCTTCTCAATAAAATCGTCAATGGTGCGTTTAATGCTTTCAGCCACAGCATCGGCAGCATCTAAATTTTCCTTGAGATTATCTCGGAATTGTAGGCGATCGCCCTCAATATCGACCAGATGTCCGTAAAGTTTCATTCCTTCTGTGGCAAAATGTCGCAGATCGATTTCTCGTCCGCCCCCTCGCCCGGTAACATAATGATTGGTTTTGGTACGGACTTTATGCTTATCCGGATGCTGGTCGATAGAAAGGTTGTAATATCCCATTTTATCGAGCCAATCTACCACATCTTTCCCGCGATATTTCCGAGGGGAACGAGGTGCGCCACCTACACACAAATGCACGGGTTTGCCCGCAAGATGGAGATCTTCGGCAATTTGACAGCCAGATTGTCCCGTACCAACAATTAAAATTGCTCCATCGGGAAGAGATTCAGGATTTTTATATTCTGAGGAATGGATTTGTTTGATCTGGACAGAAAGACGCTCTGATAAGGCGGGAATTTTAGGACGATGGTAACCTCCTGTGGCAATGACCACGGCATCGCAAGTAAATTCGCCAATGCTGGTTTCTAAGGTATATCGTTTGCTATCAGGACGATGCAACCGTTGCACTTCTACGCCTTCTTTAATCAGAGGATTGAACGATTGGGCATAATCCTGGATGTATTGCACAATTTGATCTCGTTGCATAAATCCATGCGGATCGTTTCCTGGGTAAGTATATCCGGGTAATGTGCATTGCCAGTTAGGAGTAACTAAACAAAAGCTATCCCAGCGCAGCGATCGCCAAGAATAGCCGATCTGATTTTTTTCAAAAATAATACAATCAATTCCTCTCTCTTCCAGACAATAACTCATGGAGAGTCCAGCTTGTCCTCCGCCAACAATTGCTACTGAATAATGGGTCTTCATCACTAAATTCTCCATCAATAAATGCTTCAGGATTGCGATCGCGGTTCAGGTCAGCGATCGCTTAATACCTAACATTGCCCTGTTTGCCAGAGTAGATTCTGCTTGAGTGGTTTCTTGTATGCCTGGCTACAGAATTCCCAGGTTTGATGCTAAGAATAGGGGCACTTGCCAAGAGTTGATTTCTACAACGAAGCCATAACATTACCCCTATCTATTTCCATAGGTAAAAAGCGATCGGGCTGGCCTCAACAATGTTTCCAGCTTTACAGAATTCGGCGTAATTTTGGGAATCAATGGAATAGCGCAACTCCTTAGCCTTACTATGTCCGATCCAAGTCCCAATCTGTTGAATGTCCCGCGATTGCTCTTCGATTTGCACCAAGCCAATCGGATTGCCCAAAGTATTTATGGCTGTTTAGATGCTCGAGAAATTGCCAATCGAGTCACGCAAGAACTGGTTGAACAGTTTAATTGTAGGTTAGCCCGAATTTGGCTGGTAGAACGTCAGTTTTCTCATCTCAAACTGGTGGCTTCTTCTGGGTTATATACCAATACCGATGGCTGTTTCGGACAAGTGCCGATGGGAGCGTTTAAGGTCGGGAAAATCGCGCAAAATCGCGTGTCTTTTTTAAGTAATAATCTACCGGATGAACCTTGGGTGAAGGATCGAGATTGGGCTATTCATCATGGCATTCAAGGATTTGCCGGGTATCCTTTAGCCACCCCAGAAACGGTAGTTGGAGTATTAGCGGTGTTTAGTTGCGAACCCCTAGCCCCAGAATTTTTAGAGATATTATTGAGTTTGTGTACGACGGTGACGGTCGCTTTGGGGAATGCGCTGGAATTTGAAAAATCGCAGCATTCTAAGCCGGCCCAGCGATCTCCGTTCAACTTGCCTTCTCCTATGCTTTCGGATCGCTTGGCACATATCTTACAGCGCGTGCCCTTAAAATTAGTGGGGACAGAGCGATCGCTACCCATCTCGTTCACCTATCTATTCTTACGTTTGGCGGAAGTCGTGCAGCAGCTCAATTGCATGACTTGTTCTTTAATTTACGAACAAGAGTTTGCGATTTTGCGATCGATTATACCGGTTTCTGAGGCGATCGCCCTGGAAGAGAACAGCCTACAAGATAGTTTCCTGCCTCATGAGATCGAGCATATTTCCTTTGCTAGTACCTGTTTGGGAGGACGATTAGAAGCAACTTTAGACAGTCCCCAAACCATTCTCCAAATTGCTCTGCAACTCCCCTATACCCAAGAGCCAAACCCTATTCGCGTGCGGGTTAATATGCGATCGCCGGCTTTGCAGTTTGCCTTTTCGCAAATGGTTGTTGCTGCCGGGTTTAGTCTATGCGTGACTCCCTCAAAAAAGATCCCTTTAATTAGCGATCGCAGTAGTTTAATTCATGAAAGTCAGTATGTAGTTTGGGTGCAGCACGATAGCCCAATTATTCCCAAAACCGTGAAAGCGAAAATCGACTTAGAAACCCATCCCACACAACTCAGGCAAGCGATTGAAACGATTATGGGTGGAGGAATCTGGGGAATTGAAGATGACACGCAAACCCAACCCACCCTATCCGTACGAGAGCGAGAAGTGATGAAATTACTGACCCAAGGATTGCGCGATCGGCAAATCGCGAATCGGCTTTATATTAGCGAAAGTACTGTTAAGTTTCATATTAACAATACTTTAGCCAAACTCAAAGCTAAAACACGGATGCAGGCTCTCTATCAACTGATGCAAAATGGTTGGTTTGACGATCAGTGTTAAAATATCGAGACTAGTACAGCACTTCGCCCAGAAGTGTTGAATCTTAATATAAAACTTTACATTCAACTGAAGAAAAGTCCCTAGTGAACTAAATGAGGGTTTCTGGAATCAGATCGTAGCTCCAATGAATAATAGAGCAGTGCTGACTAAGTTCGACTGGCAAATAACGGAATTTATCCAACAGGCTTTGGCCATAGAACTGATGAACTTCCATTAACTGCAAGAGCAAGTCAGCGATTAACACCATCAGAATTGGTAAGGTCACTCCAGTCTCATTTTTAGTAATTAATTTATCGAGTTCCCAATGCTTTCGATAGATTTCACTAATCTCTTCGTTGCTCATTTCGATTAAGTTAGTGGCCAGACGATATTCAGTTCTGTCTTCTAAATCACAGAACCATGCTACCCGATATCTTTGGGGTTCAAAGTGAGTTTTCATATAGAACTTGTGGTCTTCTCTCGATTTACACGCTTTAGAGAAGGTCGATATATCCACCTTCATACTTGTATGATTCAATCGGTAGAACAAGCCTCTCATACAAGTCAAACTATTATCGAGTAAGAAGTTTAACCAGATTTCAAAGAAGAGGCAAGAGTTGAGAACTGGGTAGTCATGAGCAGACAATGACTTGAGAATCAGTTTGACCAGATTGGTAAAGGAGACTACCATTTAGATAATATTATTTTGATACTTGAGGATAGAATGCCATATTTTATTCTCTTTTTTTTTCGGCATTAAGCTAACATTCAACACTTCTGTTGCTCCCCCTATCTCGCTATCAAAGCATAAAGCACTGTAACTACTATCCCTTTATTTACCTTCCCCTTTTGCCTCTTCAATCCAACGATCAAACTGCTCTTGATTGTCCTTCACCCATTCTTGAGCCAAACGGCGCATATCTTCCGTTGTATTCTGCCCTTCTTTAATCCGTAAACTCGCTTTATTCATATCTTCCAGGGGAATTTGCACCAAATCAAACCAGCGTTTGGCTACTGGATTATCTGCTATAAATTTTAGGTTAGATATTACTTTTTGAGTCGGTCTAGAAAAAACAAGATTCTTTCCATTAAATGTAGTATCTTCCTCAGTTAAATCAGTAATGTATTCTGGGGAAGAAGTAAAAGGGACTTCTAACCAAATCACATCTTCACCTGGCTTTAAAATAGCACTAATCCAATTAGGTATAATAGAAGATGGGTTTTTCCTCTTCGTAACGAGTAATTGCATCGGCTAATAAAGCAGTATAGCTTCCTTGATCATGCTCTACCGTATCTTGAAGTTTATAGGCTTCAATATGGTGATTTGTGGTCAGCTCACAACTCCAACCTGGATTGCATCCGGTTAAATTTGCTTTTCCATCTCCATCCAAGTCAAACAATTTAGCAATTTCCGGATCTTGAAATTGTTCTAGATTAGAAATATCGTACTCCGAATATGATGTTTTTTGGAGAGGATTTAATAGTCATGATATTATAAGATTATATATTCCAGGACTATGATAACAATCTTGATTCATATTTATCCAGTTATCTTCATAAAAATTATCAACTTTCTGCTTTTGCTTCAGCTAACCATTGATCGAACTGCTCTTGATTTTCAGAAATCCATTCTTCTGCTAAAAGACGAACTTTCTCAGGGCTATTTTCTCTTTCCCTAATCCGCAAACTCACTTCATTCATATCTTCAAGAGAGAGTTGGACTAATTCTAACCACCGTTTTGCAACTGGATTAGCGGCTGCAAATTCTGGGTTGACAACAATTTCTTGTGCCCCTCCTGGAAAACCTGTATTTTTCCCATTAAACGTGGTTTCTGCTTCAGTAAAATTTTCATTTCCTGGGAAAGAAGTAAATGGAACTTCTAACACAATTGTATCGTTATCTGGTCTTAAAACCGCAGAAATCCAATGGGGATTATAAGCATAAAATAAGATTGGCTGTCCTTGTTGATAGCGACTAATCACATCAGTCAGCAAAGCTTCATACACTCCTTGCTCTTGTTCAACGGTGTCTTGCAGTCTATAAGCTTCTATATGATGATTGATCGCTGATACACAACCCCAACCTGGATTACATCCAGCTAAATTTGCTTTTCCATCTCCATCCCAGTCAAACAATTTAGCAATCCGTTCATCTTTCAATTGTCCGAGATTAGTAATTCCATATTCTTGAGCCGTTTTTCGATCAATTCGATATCCCCTAGTGCCAATGGGAACAAAAACTCCTAGTTTTTTTATTTTTTTATCCCCCCCTGCTTGGTTAAACATGCCATCATGACTGGGGCTATAGTAAATAACACTATAATCTAAATCTCCATTAGCAATAGAAAAATAAATTCCGGGATACTCTAGTTCTTTAATAGTAGCAACTTTATAGCCTAGCTTTCTTAGACCAATATTGACCACTTCAGTTTGAAATATTTCTTGAAGCCAGGTACTATGAGCTGAACGAATAGTTACTTCGTTGAGGGACGAATTTTGAGTTGAGTTTTGCGTAGTATAACAGCCAGCTAATCCCATGGTTAGAGATAAAATAGTTGAAGTTAATATGATTTTTGACCAAATCTTTAATCGCATTAAATTACTTTGAAAAGATGGATATTTGTATTCAGGCATGGTTTTATTTATTTACCGCTTTCGCCTCTTCAATCCAGCGATCGAACTGCTCTTGATTTGCACTCACCCATTCTTCTGCTAAACGGCGAATATCCTCCTGAGCATTTTCACCTTCTTTAATCCGTAAACTTATTTTATCCATATCCGCAAGGGGAATTTTTACCCTCTCAAACCAACGTTTTGCCATGGGATAATTGTCTGCAAAGGTTTTATTAATCACAATATTCTGTTGGCTTCCTGGAAACCCTGTATTTTTGCCATTAAATGTAGTCTCTTCTGCGGTTAAATTACTCAATCCTTCTGGGAGAGAGGTAAAAGGAACTTCTAACCAAACCGCTTCTTGATCCGTTTCTAAAATGGCAAATATCCAATGGGGATTATAGGCATAGAATAAAATGGGTTTTCCTTGTTCATAACGAGTAATTACATTAGCCAGAAGAGCAGTATAATTTCCTCGATCTTGTTCAACGGTATCTTCAAGTTCGTAGGCTTGGATGTGATGATCGATCATCGATTCGCAACTCCACCCTGTATTACATCCCGCTAAATTTGCTTTTCCATTTCCATCTAAATCGAAGAGTTTTGCCAGTTGTGGATCTTTCAATTGAGCAATGTTATTAATTCCATATTGATCGGCTGTTTTCTTGTCAATTCTGTATCCTTGGCTTCCTTCAGGAATCAACAACCCTGAGATCTCCAATTTTTCATTGCCACCAGCGTTTTCAAAAAAATCTTTATGGGCTGGATTATAGTAGATGACCGTATAATCGAGGTCGCTATTAGCCAGAGAAACATAGATAACAGAGTAATCTAATTCTTTGACGGTATCTATAGTGTAACCCAGTTTTTCTAGTCCCAAATTTACAACTTCTGTTTGAAAACTTTCTTCCACAAAACCACTATGGGCGGCTCTAATCGTAACGGGTTTAGCATTTTCATTGGTTCTTTGGGTGGGTTGACAGGCGATTAACCCTATCATTAGAGAAAGAATTGTAGGAATCAATCGGGATTTTAACATTGATATTCTTTTATTCATGTTGTAAGATGACTTCTTTCACCATTGCCAAGTGTTTCGGCAACTGTTTTTGGTTGTCAAATAAACGATTCACTCGTGCGTAAGCATTTCCCCGTAAGCGGTTGGCGTAGTCGGTTTCGATCGCCTCCACCAGGACGTTGGCTAAGGCTTCTGGATCGCCAGGACGCACCAAATACCCTTCGTGGCGATCGCCGATCATCTCCGGTATGCCAAACACATTGGTGCTGACAATCTTTAAATCAAATGCCATGGCTTCCAAAACCACCCTCGGAAAGGACTCTTCAAAACTGGTGCAGACAAAGATATCGCTTAAACCAAAAAAGTCAAACACATAGCGCGTTTCTGGATACATTTTCACATAATCCAGCTTTAGCCTCTCTTGCACCTGACGCAAATAGTCCAGATAGATAATTTCGCGAGTTCCCACAATCAGAAACTCTAGGTTCTTAAACTGCGAGGCTGGATAAATCTTCTCTAAGTGCTTAATGGCTTCTAAGAAAATATGCTGTCCTTTACGCTCGCACGTCGTTCCAATCACCGAAATCACCGTTTTTTCCTCAGAAATTCCATATTTCTGCCGTAAATAAGACTTGTTATTGCTTTCGCGAAACTCGGCAATTTTTCCTAAATTCATGCCTCCGGGAATCGTGCGAAAACGGCCGTGAACATCCAAATCGTGGAAGATCTGCCGCGTGGCATCGGCGACAAAAATAACCCGCGACGCATTCTGAAAACAACGCTCCAATAAACAGCGCATTACTTGCGGGGGAGAGTCGCCAAAAAAGTTGCGTAAACTGCGCTCAACGGTGCAACTTTCATGGATATGCCAAATACTGGGTAAGCCAAACAGTTGGGCTAATTCTATTCCCCAAAAACCAACCATTGTATTGGACATCACCAGATCGAACTCGGTCATGTCTAGGACTTTTCCCACCTGTTGGAGACGCTGATGGTAGGTTTCTAGGCTATTATCAACTCGTTGCAGATTATCTTCAATCAGTTTAACCGGAATATTAAGTGCTTCGTAATCGTTGCGTAACGGTCCATCAACGAGGGAAACGATATTAACTTGGCATTCTCCCGACTCAACAAAATGCTTGGCAAAATTGTAAGCCATTAAGGGAGCGCCTTCGAGGGCTAAATTGTGGGTAACCAGTAGAATTTTAATGCCGGAAATTCGACTGCTATGGACATAGTGGAGGGGGTTTAAGTCCATGGTCATGGAGTCGATATTAATATTGGCATTAATGTAGGGATCTTTCTTTCCCCAATATCGATCCATGAAATTCAGGTGTTCTTTGGGATTATAATAGTCTCCCCGCGAGGCACTTCCTTGATGAATGAGGGTGGCTTGGGGGGTATAAACGACCCGCTTACCGGTGTCTTGCACCCGTAAACAATAGTCCACATCATTGAGTTCTAAGCCCAATTTTTCCTGATCAAATCCCCCGACTTGATGGTAAAGTTCGGTGGACGTGAGTAAACAAGCTCCAGTGACGGATGAAACATTACGGGTGGTGTGGGGATAGAAGAGATAACCGAGTTCTTCTTTGCGTAACCCGTGGAATAAATGACCGGCTAATCCACCATTGGGGCCGATACAAACTCCGGCATGTTGTAGGGTATTATCAGGATACAGGAGACGAGCGCCAACCACTCCGACTCCTTCAATGGACATCCAACCGACCATGTCTTCGAGCCAACCGGGAGCGATCGCCGTAATATCATTGTTAAGCTGCAACATGAGGGGCGTTTTCACCTGTGCAGCACCAAGATTCACTAAGCGAGAATAGTTAAAGCCCTCTCGTCCGGTTAAACTGGGGTCAGGGCGTTGGGTTCTAATCACCTGATAGGTTAATTTGAGGTCTCCTAGGGAGGTTAAAGAACCATTTTCCAGTTGACTCAAAAATTCTTCTGTCTTGGGTTCCGTAGACTGATCGTCAACAATAATGACTTGCACGTAGCACGGATCTACGGTTTTCTCCAAACTAGCGATACATTCCGATAAGATTTCCGTGCGATCGCGAGTCGGAATGACGATTGTAACAGGATTTTCCGCTAAAATTGAAGCATCCCATTGCAACTGATGCAAACATAACCCGTACTTGGTGGCTAAAGCCGGTAAAAAGGGTTTCGCCTTTAAATTGCGTCGCTCCAGGGTATCGGAAATTGCTCGATAGGCACTATCAAAGACATAGGTTTTCTGCGTTCCTTTCGATGCTGTACTTTCGGGATGGACGCGCCAATGATAACAGACGTGGGGAATATGACGTACCCTATCCATCGTCGTCTTTTCCCGCACCCGCAGGTAAAGATCGATATCCTGTGCTCCCTCTAAACCCGATCGCAGTCCTCCCACCTCGTCAATTAAGCGCTTGCGAATGACAGCTAAATGGTGGGTATAATTGTGGGCGATCGCCATTTCTGGACTCCAAACCCCCTTCATTTGGTATCCATAGCGCTCTCCTGTGGGCGTAATTTTGTCCTCATCTGTATACATCCAATCCACATCCGGGTATTGGTCTACACATTCGGCTACCTGCAACAGCGCATCGGGAGATAACAGGTCATCATGGTCTAAAAGGGCGATATAGTGCCCCGTTGCCACCTCTAGGGCTGAATTGGTCGCCTTGACAATATGGCCATTTTCGGTTCTAAATACAACCTTAATCCGAGGGTCTGAGGCTTGCGCTGCGGTCAAAACTTCTTTAACATGGGATTGAGTCGAGGCATCGTCAGCGATACATAACTCCCAGTTGGGGTAAATTTGCGCTTGTACCGAGGCGATCGTTTCTTCTAAAAAGCCCTTCGGTGGATTGTAAACGGGAACCACCACGCTAATTTTTACACCTGTTTTTTCTAAGCGTTGCGCCGACTCTGCCATCAACTCCCGCACCTTAACCGTTAAGCGATTATGCCCTAACCAGCGCTGATAGGGGTCTTCCTGTTGCCAAGGATGAATAATTGTAGAATAGGGCGTAAGCGGTTGCGTTTGGGTTTGGTCATAGTAGCGCTTAACAAACCGAACCCAAACGAGAGGAGATAAGGGAATTCCCCCGCGCTGTTTATACGCCAAAATTACCTTAGTCATAAACCCAGAAATCATCTGGGAAACTTTCGGTTTTGGCGGACGCTCGTACACATTTTGAATCGTAATAGTACGGGCAAAACAACAGACCGACTCCCCATTATCCAAATTCGCCATAATCTTGATGGCAATCTCCCCAGAATAATTGGGTTCAATCGGTAAATTCCAGCCAAAGCCACTATTTTCAGCCGAGGGAGCATCAATAAACGCTTGGGTGACATCGGGACGGGGTTCCCCGTAGGTGATGGTTTCTTCTATACTTTCATCTTGAACCAGCGTCAGCGACTCAATCGTATGACGATGATGAAACACCCAACCCGCAATCCGCAATACCCCACTGACATTGCGTTCAATGGGATTTGGACTTTCTAAAAATCCCTGGAGGTCTCCCGTGGGATTGACCTCTAGGTTGGGCGATTGCTTCAGTAAAGCCTTCAGGGGCGCTTTCACCGTTTGTATCAGGGGGTTCAGGGATTTTTTCATGCAAAGACAGTCCACTCCAAATCAAGCTGGAACCGGTGGGCCCAGAGTCGATTAGCAACACTGTAACAGAATAGCTGAAGATTGCGATCGGCGATCGATGTGCAGCGGCTTCCTGGCTAACCATACCTTTGGCGATCATTAGGAGGCAAGTTATTCTGGGCCCCTTGTTAGGTTCAATTAAAGGCAACCTATTAGGAGTTAATTGTTAATGGAACTGGGCAGAATCGAACTGACAACTCCAAATCAAGCTAACGCTATTAAAGCAGCTCAAAGCTATACCTAGCTTGCATTCTAGAACCTTGAAAAGGAAATAGGTGCAAAACAGGTGCAAAACTGGAAAGACTATCTAGACCGCTCCTGGTCTCTGGTAAATGAGTATTTCCACTCTAACCAGATTGACCCATCCAAATTGGTAGACCATGAGCTAGTGAGGACTCACCTCAAGGCTTGCCAGAAGTCAACCCCAAAGGGTGTCTCTATCAGCAAGAACCGTAGTCGTCTGTCCCTTCGGTTCAAAGTTGCCAGCAAGTCTCAGACTTCCGATAATGGTTGCAACGAAAACTTCACTCGCGATGGATGCATTAACACTCTGGCGAAAGCCTTGGCAGTCTTTAACCAGCTCAAAGAGTTTGATAAAGAATCAGAGTTTTGGTCGTGGTATGAGTCAGAAATCAAAGGCGCTCAAGTCCTTGTTGATGATGTCCTAACCATTGGCGATGCCATTGAAATCGTGAAAGCGAATTACCTCAATGGCTATGACAAATGCGGCAGAAAGAGAAGTGATGAAAAATCAAAAGTCAATACCCTGGCTGGCTATCACCAGGCATATGGCACTTATCATCAGAAGCTCAATCCCGCTCTCAAACTTACTGGAGAAAACATTATCTCCGAAATTATGAGAAACTGGGAAACCCTTTACCATAAAAAAAACAAAGGGTTTAAGATGGCTTACGCTGCTTGCTGTAAGCTTCTCCGGGATACAAAACTCTCATCAGAGCTGGACAGAGTTACCAGTCATTTTGGGGCTATCCGAGTAGTCAAAAAAACTGAGATGCAAACTATTGACCTTGAGACTTTTCTAGACTTTAGGGCTAGAGCTTTGGGACTTAATGGCTACAAATTAACCAAGGCTCAGTTAAATAATATCGAATCCCGTAAGTCATGGTTTAAAGCTGCTTGCATTAACCTAGTTTACGGTTTTAGGTGTTCTGAATTTAAGGCTATTCGGAATCTTGATGAACCGGTAACAATTGATGGTTAAACCTTTAAGGCACTCCATGACCCAACTAATGATGAGAATATCGTCATTATTGGGGATGGGTTTTGGGTAACTGACACCAGTGGTAAACGGCACTATATTACAGTGAAAACTGGTAACCGTATTGCCCGTCCCAATACTTCAATCAGATTACCCTAATCTGATTGAAGTATTGGGGATAAAAGACCCAGATGTGAAGATGCCTGAATGTACCCCTAAATCTAAAAGCAAGGAAAAGACCCTTAAAGAAATTTACCCTTCCACCATGAGAAAACGCCTAGCCGATTACATCAAGCAAGTAGGAGGTCAAGGTTTCACTCAAACTCATGCCCTACGCCACCTGGCTAATTACCATGGCAAACTTGCCGGGTTGACGCGCGACCAGCGTGCTTTATCACTGGGACATTCCCAAACCATGAATGATAAATACGACAAGCACCAAACTACCAGGAACCAAGTGAACCTTCTGATGGCTGACATCTCTGAGAAATCAGAG
>NZ_JAQMUE010000086.1 GCF_028330985.1 Roseofilum reptotaenium CS-1145
GCAAGCTTTGAGGTATGCCCTCACTAGCTCATGGTCTACCTGCTTGGAGATGTCAATGGAGTTAGAGTAGAAGTACTCATTCACCAGGCTCCATGCTTGTTTTATGTAGGTGTCCATATTCAACACACTTTCAACACATTTCCAAGGTTCAGCGTGTTGAACGTATGCAGAGCAAGGCTTCTAGCTGTTAGAATAGGGCTAGCTTACTTCAGTGGTGTTGGTTCAAATCCTGTCATCCCGATTCATCAATATTCTTTGGTTTCAAGGCTTTTTGTCTGTGGTATCTCGCTTATCAGGGGGGCTACCTAGAATCTACCCAAATTCATACTAACGAAAAACATCCTTATAACTATCACAATATTGATCTACCATAACCGGTTGATCGCTACTTCCCCCCTCCCATTAAATAAAGTAGGGCCATTCTCACGGATACTCCACTGCTAACCTGTTGGGAAATCAGACTAAATTGGGGATCGTCCATGAGATCGGAGCTGATTTCAACTCCTCGATTCACAGGGCCCGGATGGAGAACTTTTACACCTGGTTTACAAAGTTCGAGCCGATCGCGGGTAATGCCAAAGCGATGATGGTATTCCCGGGCACTGGGCAGTAAATGTTGAGTCATGCGCTCTTTTTGCAGGCGCAAGGTCATAACAAAATCAGCATCCTGGAGGGCGGGTTCGACTGACCAATGGACAAAGACTTTTCCCGGGCGCTCTTGGAACTGGCCAGAAGTATATTGGGCAAAGAATTGGGGTAATAACGTTGGCGGAGCGGCTAAGTGAACTTCACAGTCAGTGGCGGTTAAACTCCAGAGATTGGAACGAGCGACCCGAGAGTGAACAATATCTCCAACAATGGCAATTTTTTTACCGGAGAGTAACTCTAAACGGGGAGATTGGGGATCGAGTAAGAAGCAAAGGGTAAAGAGATCGAGTAAGGCTTGGGAGGGATGTTCGTGTTGACCATCTCCGGCATTGAGAACGCCAACATGGGTATTGAGGCGATCGAGTTCAGCGGCGATCGCCTGGGGAACCCCTGCTTCTTTATGGCGAATGACCATAATATCCGTTCCCATGGCTAAATAGGTTTTAGCTGTATCGAGAATGGTTTCTCCTTTGGAGAGGGAAGAGGAACCAGGAGCAAAATTGAGGGTATCAGCCGATAAGCGTTTGGCGGCTAGCTCAAAACTGCTGCGGGTGCGGGTGGATGGTTCAAAGAAGAGGTTGGTTACCACTCGTCCCTGGAGGGTGGGGAGTTTTTTGGCTTTTTTCGTTGGTCGAGAAAGGACATCAGAAAAACTGGCGGCTGTTTGTAAAACGGCATTGTAATCGTCTGGGGTGAAGTCAGCTAGCGAGAGGATATGAGGGTGGTTAAAGGTCATGATTAGGTAATAGGTAAATGGCCATAGCTACTCTACAGGAAATTCGGCGGATCAAATGCAGGTTTCTATGAATGAGATGAAGAGGTACTCGAACTTATTCATGACTTCTTACGTATTATGCTCCTTCTCTTGAACCGTCAAGGATCGATCGCTCCCCTGAGTCTGGCGATCGCTCTCATTGTGACTGGATGCACCTCCAGCCATTCCACGGAACTCACACCTACCCCTGCACCAGTCCCCAAAATTGCCCAAAGGCTTGAACCGACTCCTGCGGTGGAGATGATCGAGATGACGGTATACCAGCTCGATCCCTTCTGTGAATCGTTTGTAGAGAAGTCGATCCAAGTCCCTGAGCAAAATGCTCTGCAAGCAACCATCCATAACGCGATCGAAGAGGGAACAACAGCCGATTTTACGATCGCCGGTTATCGCTTGCAACCCAACCCAACAGACAATAGTCTTACTATTGATTTTCGTCTCTCTCCCCAATCTGGGCGTTTGTTTGTCTCCCTCTCCACTTGCGAAAGAATGGCTCTATTGGGCAGTTTAAAGGAAACTTTAACCCAATCTTCTAGATGGAATATCGAGGAGGTAAAATTCACAGATCGCGGTGTACCCATTGGGTTTTGATGATAAGCTTTAAAAAATAATCCATTGTTTTCAAGATTGGTACTGTGGCATATAACATTGGCTTGCTAGGCTTAGGAACCGTAGGAGCAGGAACGGTTGATATTTTACTGAACCCGGAAGGACGGCATCCCCTCTTAGGTGACCTAAACCTGTATCGGGTTGGTGTTCGAGATCTGAATAAACCTAGAGCGGTGAAACTGCCAGATGAGTTGCTCACCACCGATCTCGAAGCCATTGTCTCTGATGAAGCGGTGGATATTGTGGTGGAATTAATCGGCGGTTTAGAACCGGCGCGATCGCTCATTCTTCAGGCGATCGCCCATGGAAAGCATGTGGTGACCGCTAATAAAGCCGTGATTTCCCGATATGGTGATGAAATTTATGATGCAGCGAATGCTGCGGGCGTTTACGTGATGCTGGAAGCGGCTGTGGGCGGGGGGATTCCGGTGATTAATCCCCTGAAGCAAGCCTTGGGCGTGAACCGAATTCAATCCGTAATTGGTATCATTAATGGCACGACTAATTATATTTTGTCCCGGATGCAGCAGGAAGGCTCGGACTTTGGAGAGGTTCTGGTGGATGCCCAGAGTTTAGGCTATGCGGAAGCCGATCCCACGGCGGATGTGGATGGTTGGGATGCGGCGGATAAGATTGCCATTTTAGCGGCTCTAGCCTTTGGCGGGCGAGTGAAACGGGAGGAAGTGCATTGTGAAGGCATTCGTTCTATTAGTGCAGCCGATATTAGTTATGCTCAAAAACTGGGATTTCGGATTAAACTTTTGGCGATCGCTCGTCGAGATCCGTCCCCAGATGCGATCGATCATCTCCAAATTCGTGTCCATCCCACCCTCGTGCCCTTGAGCCATCCCCTTGCCAGTATCAATGGCGTATTTAACGCCATTTTAGTTGAAGGAGACCCCATCGGGCCGGTGATGTTCTACGGCCAAGGGGCAGGAGCAGGGCCAACGGCTAGCGCGGTTACATCCGATATCATTAATATTGCGGCTATCCTGAAAACGGAAACCGAACCCATCCCCCATCCCCTCCTCAGTTGCACCCATCAGCACTATTGCACCCTCACTCGAGTTGAGGAATTAGAGAGTCGCTTTTATATCCGCTTAATTGCCAAAGATCGTCCCAAAGTTATTGGTCATCTGGGCATGATTTTCGGCGAGCATGGGGTGAGTTTAGAGTCTGTGGTACAAATTGGATTCAGGGAAGATTTAGCGGAAATTGTGATTGTGACTCATGAAACCCGTGAAGGCAATTTTAGAGAAGCCTTAGCAGAAGTCGAAGATTTGGAGGAGATCGACACTGTGCCGAGTGTTATTCGGGTGTTATAAGTGCTAGGGAATAGGGAATAGCTAGATTGAGTCTGTTGTGTACTCCCTCCATTCTCCTACTACAGCGCGAAGTGCGATATTGCCTCTATTGTTTGTGAAAATAATCGTAAATATTCTGTGCTAAATTAGGGCCGATTCCGGGGACTTGTTGGAGTTTTTTGGTGCTGGCTTGGGCGATCGCATCTAAAGACGGAAAATGTTTGTATAATTGCTTCTGTCGCTCATACCCTAATCCAGGAATTCCATCTAAGCGGGAACTGAGGAGGCGATCGCCCCGTTGTTGACGATGGAAGCTTACGGCAAAGCGATGGGATTCATCTCGAACCCGACGCAGTAACTGCACACCGGGTTGATCGCGATCGGTAGGAAGAGGAGCAGAATCGCCCGGTTGAAACAGTTCTTCCTCCTGTTTGGCTAAACTAATCACTCGCAAATCTTGTAATAGTTCTAACTTAGAGAGGACAGCAACCACCGCAGATAACTGACCTTTTCCTCCATCAATGAGCAGTAAGTCGGGAAAATCTGGGTTTCCTTGACGGGGAAGTTGGGCATTATCCAGAAAGGGGCGAAATCGACGGTTAATGACTTCTGCAAGGGAGGCAAAATCATCAGAATGACCGGGTTGGACTGCTGGATTTTTGATCTTATAATGGCGATAATATTGTTTCGCTGGCATTCCATTAATAAAGACCACCTGAGACCCCACCGCATTTGACCCTTGCAGATGGGAAATATCGTAACCTTCGATGCGTCGGGGAAGTTCGGGTAAGTTGAGGATGGTGGCTAAATCAGTGAGACTTTGTTGGGCGCGATCGCCAAATTTTTGCATCCGTTTTAGCTCGGCTTGGGCATTGCGATAAACTAAATCAATCAGTTCTGCCTTACTTTGCCGTTGCGGAACATGAATCGTAACTTTCTTGCCTTTGTGATTGTGCAGAAATTCTAGCAGAAACTCGGCATCTTGTAAAGGGTGTTGCACTAAAATTTCCGTCGGAATTTCCAGGGGTTCAGCACTTTGATAATGCTCCTCTAAAACCCGTTGTAAAATTGACCCTGGTTCCCCAGATTGGGCAAAGAACCCCAACCGACCCACCAATTTACCTGCACGAATTTGGAATAACTGAATGCAGCAGCGTTCTGCGTCCTGTTCCAGGGCGATCGCATCCCGTGAAACGCGATCGTCCGATAAATCGACCTTTTGACTCGCATTTAATGCTTGCAACCCTTGAATTTGATCTCGCAATTGAGCCGCCAATTCAAAATTGAGAGCCTCTGACGCTTCCTGCATTTGCTGCCTCAATTCCTCCACCAACTCAGCCGTTCTCCCTTGAAAGATCATGGCAATTTTTTGCATCATTTGCCGATAATCCTCCACCTCAACCAACTGTTGACAAACTCCCGGACAGCGCCCAATATCATAATTCAAACAAGTGCGGTCTTTATACAAGGGTTTCGGTCGCTGGCGTTGGGGAAAAATTCGCTTAATCAAATCCAATGTTTGCCGCAATTGTCCCCCGTCCACATAGGGGCCATAGTATTTATCTTTCGGGTTTCTGGGTTTGCGCTTGCGGGTAATAAAAATATGGGGATAGTTATCCGACCAAGTAATACAGACATAGGGATACTTTTTATCATCCTTAAGTAGGACATTAAATCGCGGTTGATGACGCTTAATCAGCGTCGATTCTAGAGCCAGCGCTTCCGCTTCTGTATCCGTAATAATCCATTCAATATCACTGACTTTCCGTACCATTAAGGCAATGCGAGCATTATGGCCGGTAAAATCGCGAAAGTAGGAGCGAACACGGGTTCTTAATTGTTTCGATTTACCGATATATAAAATCGAGTTCCCCGCATCTTTCATTAAGTAAACCCCAGGTAGTTTGGGGATTTCTTGTAAATACTGCTGTAAGCGCTCTGGATTTTCACAGAGGAACTCTGAGTTGTTCTGATTGGTCATAATAAACTTAGGAAATGCTGGGAGCCAGAAACCCGGTTTCTTACTCCTCACAACCGTTCAAACATCACCCGATAAACCCGCTCACCTTTGGCATAGGTTGCAATTTCTCGCTCCGTTTGTACGGGTAAAGGATTCTCCTCTAACCAGTCATGGGAACAGCTAAAGTCAGCGTGCCTATCGAATAAACTTCGCATCTGTAATGCCACATCTTCCACATCAGATTGCAGGAGAACCTGACCCCCAGAACTCATAAACTGAGACAGAATATCGACCACTTCATCCTGAACCACGCGCCGTTTTTGATGTCGATGTTTAAACCAAGGATCGGGGAATTGGATGCTCACATAATGTAGAGTATTTTCGGGTAGAGACGTGAGGATATCTTTTAGGGATATATTAACATTACAAAAAAGATAATGGAGATTCGTTAAATTCTGGCGATCGCGCCATTCATTCGCTTCTGTCACTAGAGGTTCCCGAATTTCTAGCCCTAGGAAGTTCCAGTCCCCTCTTTGTTGCGCTATTTCCCACAAAAAGCGCCCCCGTCCACAACCAATATCGAGATGGAGAGGATGCTGTAAGTGAGGATAAATTTCTGACCAATTGGGAATCCCTACCGGCTCTTGAAATTTGCGGCTTAATGGATTAACATGCTGACGCACACGCACTCGTGCCAAATTTTAACCCCCTTTTATTGTCTCCTAACTCCTATGCATAAGACCAAATTCTGGCCCACCCTAGGAACCTATACAGTATTGGTTATTCTAGCATTTATAATGCTCTTGCCGCTACTGTGGTTAGCTAGCACCTCCCTAAAATCAGCGGGTGAAAATATTTTTCAATTCCCGCCCCAACTGATTCCAGAACAGCCTACACTGAGTAACTTTATTGAGGTTTGGCAAACTAATCCCTTTGACCGCTACTTATTCAATAGCTTCTGGATTTCTGCCCTGACCGTGGGATTAAATTTACTCTTTTGTTCTCTGGCGGCTTATCCCTTAGCAAGACTCAATTTTCAGGGACGGCAACTGATTTTTAGCCTGATTGTGGCCACGATTTTAATTCCCTTTCAAATTGTAATGATTCCCCTCTATATTTTAATGGTACAATTGGGATTGAGAAACACATATTTAGGCGTAATGTTGCCGTCATTAGCTTCTGCATTCGGGATTTTCTTATTACGGCAAGCGTTTCAAGGTATACCGAAAGAATTAGAAGAAGCAGCACGTATGGATGGCTGTTCCGAATGGGAAATTTGGTGGTGCGTCATGTTGCCTGCCATTCGCCCAGCATTGGTGACTCTAGCGATTTTTGTGTTTATTGGATCGTGGAGTGATTTTTTATGGCCGCTGATTATTTTAGATCAACCGGAAATGTTTACGCTTCCGTTAGGGGTTCAACGGTTAGCAGGAACATTTTCTTTAGATTGGCGTTTAATTGCGGCCGGATCGATGATTTCGATTTTACCGATTTTAGTACTGTTTATGTTTGTGCAACGATATATTATGTCTACGGATGCGGGGAGTGGCTTGAAAGGTTAGGATTTGCTAATACAATGATACAAGAGGGATATTACTACTCTAGAACAGTCAAAAAATACTTTAAAGTTGGCAAGTCGTGCAAGACAAGTTGCCAAACGGTCTCAACATCAATTTTATTGTAGTCATGCACAATAATATCGCGCATTCCAGCAATTTTACGCCAAGCAATCTCTGGATGATTGTTTCTAAAGTCAGCCGATAACCGTTTGGTTGCTTCGCCAACTGATTAAAATTCGCCGAATCACTGCATCTTGCTTTTCTTCATTCTGGAACAATTCATCCCAGGTGACATTGTTGGTATAATGTTCTAATATCCAAAAGTGCTTCTTTATCTCGTCTCATAAATTGTCCTTGCTGAACCTAAAATGTTTTCTTGGCGAATAGTGTAGTGATCTTCTAAGAGAGCTGTTTTACTCACCACATCAACCTCTCGGTTCAGTAAGTCTTCTAATTCATATTTTATCTGCACCAAAAGCAGTAAATTCCTACGCGCTTTCTCCCCATAAGTAAATAATACATCAACATCGCTCGGATCCCTGCCAGTTTCCCGGAAATCCTCTCGCAAAATTGAGCCAAACAAAGCAAATTCGACAAGCTGTCACTTTTGACAGAATGCTGCTATATCTTCAGGTGTGGTATGAAGACGCTGATAAATCTGGTCGAGAGATAACTGGGTTTGGGTCTGAGTTTGACTTTCCTGTGACAAGGTCATGATTTCTAAGTTTAGATTTTGCAGTTTTACGATTTAATAGTTAGAATATTCACATATAATTGGGTCTAAGTCCCATTAGTTAGTTTTATTTTTTGTCATTGTCAAACTTTGCAATCTGTCGATAGAAGAATCGTGATTGAACAGCAGTTATATCAAGACGGGATCAAAAAGGCAAATCAAAAGGATTTTGAGGGAGCGATCGCCATTTTCAATGAAGCAATTACCCTCAATCCAGATTGGGGAGATCCTTACTATCAAAGGGGTTTAGCCTACTTTGACTTGGGTCAAATCTATCCAGCTATCTCTGATTATAGCCAAGCGATTGAGCGCGATCGCTACCATAGTCAAGCTTACTATGCCCGCGCCCTTGCCCGCATTAGCCTCAAAAACCTTCCTGGAACCCTGGAAGACATCAATTGGGTGATTCAGCTCAAACCTGGGTTTGCTGCTGCGTATCAACTGCGAGGGACGGTTGAGCGCAAACGGGGCAACCTTCAAAGTGCGATCGCCAACTTTAAACAAGCTGCCCACCTTTATTTAGACCAAAAAGACAAAGATAACGCCAGTCGTTGTTTAGCCCTGATTCAACAAATTAAACCCAAAGAAGATGCCCCCCAACTAACCTCTCCATCCCTACCTTTAGTCACCCAATCTGACTTTTATCAAAACCTCATTGACAAAGCGCAACAGGGAAAACCCCAAGAAGCTAGAGAAGAATTGAATTGGATTTTAAAAACCGATCCCAATGACGCTCGTGCCTACGGTTGTCGGGGAATTATTTATTGTCAACAGGGGAACTATCAAAGCGCTATTTCTGACTTTAACCGCGCCCTTTCTCTTAACTTTAAAGACCCGATTATTTATCGCAACCGAGGCAAAGCTCGCGCCCAGATTGGCGATCATTTAGGCGCGATTGAAGACTTTAATCAAGCGTTGAATACTGAGAGTAACGATCCCCTGATTTACATTGCCAGAGGAGATGCATATCGCTTAACCAGTCATTACGCTCAAGCTATCCAAGACTATAGCGCCGCCCTCAATCTCGATCCTAATAATGGCACAGCCTATTATAGTCGAGGACTTGCCCATGCTTGCTTAGAAGAAATGGGTGAAGCCATTGCCGACTATCAACGGGCAGCGAGTAAGTTTTGCGAACAAGAAAAATGGTCAGAGTATGATCGGTCCCTATCCCAATTGAAGAAACTGCAAAAAGCCGTCCCTCAAACCAACACTATTCAACTCGAATCTTTGCTACGTCAACGGTTATTGCGTTTAGTAGGAGGACATTGGGAAATTGCCCAACGGCTGATCGATCAAGCGAAGCAAGATTATCCTGGAATGGCACAAGAGTGGTATCTGGAGAAAGTGATTACAGATTTAGGGCAGAAGTAAAGCGATCGCCTGAGGACAAGAAACCGGGTTTGTATCTAGTCTGTCGCTTTGATGTGGAGGGGATAGCAAACCCGGTTTCTGAGGCCCTCATTACTGGTAGTATGGAAGAATGCCCTATCGTCAAATTCGGTTTCAGGAAGGTTGCTACTACCACGTATATAATCGCGGCAACGACCGACAACCTATTTTCTACAACCGGGACAACTATCTCTACTTTTTGCGCCAGTTTCGCCGTTACTTCATTCAACCCCGCGCGCTAGATCTGGTTGCCTATTGCCTGATGCCGAACCACTATCACTTCTTGGTTTACTTGCATCAAGCCAACTTCTCGAAACGGATGCAGCGGTTTGCCTTATCCTATACGAAAACCATGAATAATCGCTATAAGCGCGTTGGTTCCTTATTTCAAGGACGGTTTCAGGCGATATTAGTGGATAGCGATCGCTATTTAGCCAATCTAACTCGCTATATTCACCTGAATCCCGTGCGCGCCAACTTAGTCGAGTCCGCCGCAGATTGGGAGTTTTCCAGTTATCCCGAATATCTACAACTGCGCCGTGGCACCTTACCGCAATGTGAAATCGTCGGCTCCCTGTTCGAGTCCCCGAGTGCCTATCGGGAGTTTGTCGAAGAAGGAGAACGGGAAAATGCGATCGACCATCTCCTCTTTGACTAAGAAACCGCGTGGCGAGGCGAGCGAGGCAAGAAACCGGGTGGCGAGGCGAGAAACCGGGTTTGTGCCTAACCTGTCGCTTTGATGCGAAGGGGATAGCAAACCCGGTTTCTGAGGCCCCCGTGAGGCCCCACGATAGACTCGAAACAGAGCAACCCACCAGTATCGTCATGGATGAAGAACGGCTAGAGGCTTACCTGAACTTGATTCGAGAACTGCTGAAGTGTCCCAACGGTGAGGAAGGACGGATCTTGCAGGAGAACCGGGAACTGGTGGATGCCGAGTTTCTCCAGGTCTGCGCAACCATCGGCGAGCAGATGGCAGAAGAAGGAAGGGAGAATGAGGCGCGGTTTTTGCAGGAGTTGGTGCGGGTGCTGGGACAGGGGAGGAACCGGGAAGGAGCAACGCCAGAAGATTATTTCCAGTTCTTATTGGAAGTATTAGCGACTTTAGATAGTAGCGGAGATCCAAACGTGGTTTATCCGCTCTTGCAACAGAACTTAGATAGATTCGATTTAACATTAGCTGAGAGCTTGCGAGCTTGGGTGAGTCAAACTCTGGAGTACATGGAACTAGAACAAGCCCAGAGTATTGCTGCAGGTCTTGGAAATTTCGGTAATTTAATCAAAGATTGTCCATTAGGCAGTCGTGCGGAGAATATCGAACATGCCATTGTCGCTTACCAACTAGCCTTGGAAATTTATACTCCGCAACAGTTTCCTCAAGAGTGGGCAGGAATCCAAAATAATCTGGCAAATGCCTACTGTGAGAGCATCCGAGGAGAGCCGGCCGAGAATATCGAACATGCTATTGTCGCTTACCAACTGGCCTTGGAAATTTATACCCCACAACAGTTTCCTCAAGAGTGGGCAGGGACTCAAAATAATCTGGGAGATGCCTACAGAAACCGCATCCGGGGGGAGCGTGCGGAGAATATCGAAAATGCGATCGCTGCTTTCCAACTGGCCCTACAAGTAAGAACCCGTGAAGCCTTTCCTCAAGACTGGGCAAGAACCCAACATTATCTGGCTATTGCCTACTGTGAGCGCATCCGGGGGGAGCGGGCCGAGAATATCAAAAATGCGATCGCCGCTTGTCAACTGGCCCTACAAGTAAGAACTCGTGAAGCCTTTCCTCAAGAGTGGGCAAATACCCAAATTTGTTTAGGAGCTGCTTACTCTAAACGCATCCGGGAAGAACCCAGTGAGAACTTGGAGCAAGCAATCTCTTTGTATCAAGAAGTCCTTCAGGTATATGATCGCCAGGTTTTTCCTGAACGATGGGCAATGACCCAAAATAATCTGGCAGTAGCTTACTCAGACCGCATCCGGGGGGGGCGAGCGGAGAATATAGAAAAAGCGATCGCCGCTTACCAACTGGTACTGGAAGTATATACCCAGAAACAGTTTCCCCAAGAGTGGGCAGGAACCCACCATAATCTGGGATCGGTTTACTACGCCCGCATCCTGGGAGAGCGGGTGGAGAATCTCGAACTTGCGATCGGCTGTTATCGTGAAGCTCTAGAAGTGACAACCCGCGCTGCCTTTCCCCAAAAACATGCAGATACCTTGTTTACTCTGGGTCTGGCCTATCGAGACCTGGGACAGCTTGCGGATGCCTACTCTGTCTTTACCCAAGCTATCGATACCGTGGAAGAAATACGCCAGGGAATTATCGTTGGTGGCGATGGGGATAAACAAAAACTCGCCGAAGAATGGCAAAGTCTCTATCGCAATACTATCGAAGTTTGCTTGGAGCGCGAAGACTGGACTGGTGCTCTAGAATATGCCGAGCGCAGCAAGGCCCGCAACCTGGTGGAGCTGCTGGCCGCCACTAAGTTGCAACCGGAAAACATTCCGGAAGACCTCTGGCACCGCTACCGCGACCTCTATCAGCAATGGTGGAAACTGCAACAAATGGAGGACTCCCGCAGCAGCGCCGCACCGGATAGCATCACGGAAACCCCTACGGCCAAACTCCGCACCCTGCGCCAGCAACTGGATCGCTTAATTGACGAAGAAATAACGCCCCACGACCCCAAGTTCCGCTACAGTCAACAGATTACTCCCATTACCTATAGGGATATCCAAGGCCTGGTTAACCCGAAAACCGTCCTCGTCGAGTGGTACATCACTTACAAAGGTATCCACAGTTTCATCGTCACTCATCAAGGAACCCACCCCCAAGTCCTGACCACAAACCCGGACGCACCCGAGCGCTTGGATGCACTGCAAGAGGACTATCTGGAACACTATCTACGGCGTGCGGAAGACTGGCAAACCCAGTTACCCCACTATCTGCAAGAATTATCCGACTTGCTGGAGGTTCCTACCCTGCTGGCCGCTATTCCCAAGTCCTGCGAGCAACTCATTCTGGTTCCCTATCGCGCCTTGCACCTGTTTCCCCTGCACGCCTTACCCCTGGGCGACTGTATTCTCAGCGACCATTTCCCCGAAGGCATCCGCTACGCACCCAGCAGCCAAATTTTACAACTCTCTTTGCAGGACAATGCTCCCGTTGCCAATAGCCGGGACAATGAGAACCATGAGGTATTTTTCGCCCTGCAAAACCCCACCGCAGACCTGGAGTATACCGACCTAGAAGTGGAAGCCATTCAAACTGTCTTCACCGCTCCCACTATCCTGAAACAAGATAAGGCCACGAAAACCGAGTTCGACAACCGCCAACCCCAGCTCGCCACCACCAATATCGCCCATTTCGCCTGCCACGGCTATTTTAACTTTAATAACCCGCGCAGCTCGGGCTTAATTCTCGCCGGTTCCCAACTCTCGGATACGGAAGACCCGGAAACGGCAAAAGAGGGCAGTGCCGACCTCTCCCCAGCCATCCGCTCCCGTCGCGGCACGTTCGATGCGGATAAATGCCTCATTCTCCCGGAAATCTTTAACCTGCGCTTGCCCCAATGTCGCTTAGTGGTGCTTTCCGCTTGCGAAACCGCTATTACCGATATCAGCACCACCACGGACGAATATATCAGTATCCTGGCCGCCTTTTTCTTCGCGGGTTCCCGCCACGTCCTGGGAACCCTCTGGGCCGTGAACGATATCTCGACGGCGGTGTTTATGGTGCGCTTCTACGAAACCTTGTTCGCGAAACCGTCTCCTCCGGTTACGTTGGCGCTGAAACAGACGCAAGACTGGATGCGCGAGGTCACGGTTGCTCGGTTGCAAGACTGGGCCCGGGGTTGTTCTCTGCTCTCGGAAACCGGAAAAGCTAGGATCGTCGGTCGGTTTGCCTGGGGATATACCGCCGACTACGAACCCTACACCCATCCCTATCATTGGGCGGCGTTCTGCGTCACGGGACAATGAGCGGGGGGCCTCGGGGGGGTTGAGAAACCCAAGAACAAGAAACCGGGTTTGTGCCTCATCTGTCGCTTTGATGCGGAGGGGATAGCAAACCCGGTTTCTGAGGCACCCCGTTTCTCGCCTGTCGCGGGGATTATAATTGTTGTTAATTTGGTATTTTGCGTTGACCCATGAATCCAGAAGAGATTATTCAAGCCTTTCTCAATGTTTGGGAAACTAATCCTAATGACATTTTTACCACGTCTGGCGCGATCGCCGGTTTAGAAGAACTCAACGATATGGCGATCGCATCGGCAACCGACTCTAATACCGTATTTGTGGATAAGCTAGGTAAATGGTGCGCGCAGTATCCGAAGTTAACCGATGAGATATTTGCCGAAGCGGAAAACCAACGCAAGTTTAAACTGAAGAATAATATTCCCGAACCGGAAACCGCGCCGAAAAAACCGGACAAAACTCTAGATAACCTTTATCCGAAAATTCCAAGAAGTCTTCGCGATCGCCTGCCGAAATCCTAATCTCCAATTTACCCTATCCATGTTGCTCCCATGTCCTCGGAACCCTATCTGCTCGCTCCCAATATTTACCTGTTTGCCTATCAGTTGTGTCAGAAAAAGAAGAATGGCGAGTTTTTGGGACAAGATGATGAGTTTTGGCAAGAGTGCAACGGTCTGCTAAAGCCGTTTGACGTTAAGATAACCGATAAGCTGGATGCGGATAAATTAAAGAAGCCATTGAGTCGTCGCGATCGCGCAGTTTTAGCGGATAAGTATCGACGGGCGATCGCATTCCCAGACCCAAATCTCCAGACCGAAACGCCAGCAACATTACTTTCGGGTTCCGTCCAACCCTGGAAAATCAAAGATAGCTATGGCTTGCTATTCAATTACGGTTATGACGACGAACAAGAGCCACTCCCAAAGGTAAGCTTATCCGAGATAAAAGATAAATTAAGACCCAATTCTATTTTACATCATTTCCAGTCCAAAAATCCATCTATTTTTCTCGGAAATACGGTACTCTTGACTGCTTATGTTCCCACGGTTAACAAACAGCACGATCGCGATTACTTGAACGACTTAGCGGATCAGTGTTTTACCGGATTGTTTGCTGGCGAGGATTTGACATTATGCGATCGCGGCGAGTTATTTGGCAACCCAATATTCGCTTACGAAAACCGCAGCAAAGAAAAAGGCGATCGCTATCTCCTGATTTGGCTCTTCCGCGACGAACAAGCGCAAACCTCAGTGAATGACTGCTTGGATAGTATTTCCGATCTATTGTTCTATCGCACAAAAATCGCGAAAGGCTTTGCCGATAGCCGCCTTATTTATCAAGTTCTGAATAACGGCTATGAGACTCTGGGAGAAACCTTAGACAACCTAGACGAAACCTTACAAAATCGAAAACCCGATCGGTTAGAACCCAAGGAACTAGAAGACTTTAAACAGAAGCTAATTTTTCTCACTGGGGAATCGTTACCCTATACCCGTACTTTGCGCCTCATGGAAGATTTTGGCAATACGATTAAAACCAATTTGCATAACTATCGGCATACCTTAAAAGAGATTAGCGAGACTTTAGAGATCGAACCGAAAAACATGGGACTCTTGCACGAGTTTGCGGAAGATATTGCCCCCTATTTCGAGCAGCAAATTGCCACAAATTTCAGGTATTTTGCCGACGGTACGGATTTAGTCGATCGCGCGATCGCCACAATTCGCGGTTTAGTTGAAATTCAACAAGCGGAAAGCGATCGCAAGCTACAGCAGCAAAACCAAGCTTTGCAAGACCATATCCAGGCGATCGGGGTGGGTATCGGTGCGGGGGCGATCGCCGCTTCTAGTTCCACGTTAATCTTTGAACAACAACGGATGACATTCCCCATTTTGAGCAAAAATCCGGGAACATCTCCCCATCCCTTTGTCATTGCTGTCTTGCTCAGTTTCACCTTTGCTGTCGGATTTTGGGCACTGGCAAAATGGGTTTTACCCCCCATATTGCGAATATTTTCTCAAAACGAATCCTCTGATGAATCCAAACATTAAATCAGTGGTCATTGCCACCGGAGGAGAGCGATCGCCTTTCGGCTGTCGCCGATATATTCATGTCGCGAAGCAAAACGTTCGATTCGCGATGACATATTATAATTGATTGAATAGACTTGATATGACTCATGAACAATCCAATTAACCCCTCGAACATTGCCCAAAGTCTTGAGCCAGTCTTCACCGTCGCTCAAGAGTATTTAAACTTACTCTCTCCCAATTCTAATCTCAATCTCCAAACCGTTCAAACTCAAATTAATCAATTAATCGGATTACTGCCCTTAGTTCAAAGCAGTACGAATCCACTGTTTGTACAACAAGGATTAGGGCAAGCTTTGGGGCCCAATGGTCTAGGTTGGTTACAGGATATCAACGGTGATAATACGGTCAATAGCCAAGATATCACCATCACCTCAGCGCAAAATAATAATATTGCCTTTCAAGCCCAACTTAAACCTCCGATTCCTCCTTTAACCCTGACTCCTGAAATTGCCAACAGTCTCGGTTTACCCAACTTGGGTATTAATGTGAATAGCTCTGCTTCCTTAGTCTTCGATGCACAATTACAGGCTAATTTCGGATGGGAAGGCGATCGCGGATTTTATGTCGATACTTCACCACCCAATGAACTAACCCTGCAAGTCAATGGGGGAGTTCTCAATGTTAGTCTGACCTCTCCCTTGGGTTCAGTGCAATTCATTCCTCAAAATAACTCCTCTAACCTGAGTGGAACTGTTCTGATTGATGTTCAAGATATCGATAGCAACCCTACAGATAATCGTATTTACTTAACTGATTTATCCTCAATTGACCCCAATCAACTCCTCAATACTTTGATGGGAGCGAGCGCCACTAATCCCACTTTAAATGCCCTGATTAATGGGTTGAATAGTCTTCTGACTCCTATTCCCCCAGGTACTCCAGGGAATGATGTAATTGAAGGCACACCCATTGGCGATCGCATTTTCGGTCTACAAGGCAACGATCTCCTCTTCGGTGGATTTGGCAATGATGAAATCTATGGTAATCCCGACAACGACACCCTTCTGGGCAATGCCAGTAATGACCTTATCCATGGGGGACAAGGGAACGATTGGCTCTATGGGGGGCAAGGAAATGATACTTTAAGCGGCGATAATGGCAACGATACCCTAAGCGGCGATCTAGGGGCAGATATCCTCACGGGAGGACTCGGAGCAGATGTCTTTATGCTACGCACCAGTGCCGCCGTCAATGATATTCTACAAGCTGATTTCATTACCGATTTTCAAGTGGGGATCGATCGCATCGCCTTAACCCCAGGAACTAATCCCCAGAATCTCATCTTAGACGATATTGCTGGCAATACAGTCATTCGTCTGAGTGCCTCTGGCCCGATTCTCGGTATCATCGGTAATGTGCCGCCCAATAGTTTAGAGGCCAATAGTCTTATCCCTATTGATATGGGAATGGTTTCCTAGCCTGAAATCCTCTTAGAGTTTGAGGGATTCTTTGATATATTAAGAATTGTAAACTTTTTCCCCTTACCGCATAACTAGCCGTGGCTTTGCTTAATCCCCTATTGCGTCGTTATCCCTCACTCTCCGAACTTCCCACCCTCTGGGCTGATAGCATGACTATTTTATGGGGAGAATGGCTAGATTTGCGGGTTAGACTGGCACCCGTGGCGGCATCTGGCTTAGTCTCTCCCTTAATCTATATTCTTGCTTTTGGTCTGGGACTCGGTTCTACCCTCGACCGAGCGATGACTCCCCCCATAGGGAATAGCTATCTAGAGTTTATTTTACCGGGGATGGTCGCCCTTTCTTCAATGACCATTAGTTTTGCCGGAACGGTATTTTCTATTTGTGGGGAACGTCTCTATACGAAAAACTTTGAGGAAATGTTGTTAATGCCCGTTCATCCGTTGGCGTTATATTTGGGTAAAATGTTGGCAGGAGTGGTACGCGGGTTAATGACTTCGGGTTCTGTGATTTTAGTCGCGGTTCTATTTACGGGCAAGTTTTGGAGTTTTCTAAATCCCTTATTTTTAGTCCTGATTATCCTTAATTGTGCCGTTTTTGCTGGCTTAGGGGTATTAGTCGGGTTACAGGTGAAATCGTTAGAAACGGTAGGGCTTTATAATAATTTTCTGATTATCCCCATGTCGTTTTTAGGGGGGACATTTTTCGATCCATCTACCCTGCCCACGGTTCTGAAAGGAATTGTTTATTTACTGCCTCTAACTTATACTACGTTAGGCTTGCGATCGGCTGCCTATGATATCGGTCAGTTTCCCTGGTATTCTATTCCAGCACTGCTGGTTATGGCGATCGCTCTTTCCCTAGTTGGCGCTGGTCAGTTTACCACCCAACAAGACTAATATGCGCTTTGCGCTAGGGAATAGGGAATACAGCACTGTTGTAGAGTACAGGGTAACCCTAGGAAAGAAAGTCGCTCTACCCCTAAACAACATTGAAAAAGCGGTTCTCGTTTAGAGTGTTAACCATTACATTTTCTAGGATGGCTAAAACCTGGTTATTGCTAGAAATAATTGTATTGTCGCCATTTTGGGCTAGGGTGAGCTGAGTATAAGTTAAGCCTGTCGATAATCTGAGGCGATCGCCAGCGGAAAAGTCTATGATGCGATCCCTTCCTTCTCCTATTGCCAGCACAAAGAGATCGTTGCCTCTATCCCCAAATAATACATCATCCCCAACTCCTCCCAACAAGATATCATTGCCTTCACCTCCCCAAAGGCTATCATGTCCCCCCTGTCCTCGTAAATCATCATCTCCTTGATTTCCGAGCAGCCAATCGTTTCCTAAATTACCATGAATGCAATCATCGCCCAAATCACCGAACAAGGTATCATTGCCTTCACCCCCAGCCAGGCGATCGTTATCCTGTCCAGCATGGACAACATCATCCCCTAAACCACCATCGAGAAAGTCATTTCCCGTATTCCCAGACAGAAAATCATTGCCATCATTACCTTCTACAATATCATTCCCCCTCTCTCCAAATATCACATCATTTCCTTCCCCCCCGCGCACCCCATCATTTCCCTGTCCACCATGAATCCAATCATTCCCCAACCCCCCATCAATCACATCTGTTCCTTGATTAGCAATTAACCAATCATCCCCATTTTCACCATTAATGTTATCATTGCCTTGCAGAGCAATGACCCAATCATTATCCGCACTCCCTAAAAATGTTTCATTCTGATTATTGCCAAACAAAATATCAGCAAAAACAGTTCCTTCCCGTGTAATTTCTGTCAGATTCAGCGCTGGAAAAACCACAGGAGAATTAGAGGGTGGGCAACTTAAGGATACGGGAGAATTCGACGGTGGAGAAGCCGGAACTTGAGGATTAGGTGAAGAAGGAGGAGTTACTAGAGACGGGGATGGAGATGGAAATGGAGATGCTACTACCGCCACATCATTATCCATAATGGTTCCCAAACCTTCAGCATCACTGATAGTAGCGTTAGTCGCATTCGTTAAATTAATCGTAAATGTTTCATCCGTTTCATCCGCACTATCCTCAGTCAGATTAACCGTAATTTCTTGACGGGTTTCTCCGGCTGAAAACGTTAAACTACCTGTGGTACTCGTGTAATCATTTCCGGCTGTGGCTGTACCATCGGCACTGGCATAGTCTACAGTAATATCTTGGGCACTGGCTGCATCAAGGGAGATGGCAAAAGTGAGCGTTCCGGCCCTTTCATTTACGGTTACATCATTGATGGATAAACTCGGTTGTCCATCATTATCAGTTATTGTTCCCTTTCCTTGAGCATCAGCGATACTTGCATTACTCGCATTCGTTAAATTAACCGTAAACGTTTCATTGATTTCGTCTAAGCTGTCGTCGGAGATGTTAACGGTAATTGCTTTACTCGTTTCTCCCGCTGCGAAGGTTAAGCTACCACTAGCGCTGGTGTAGTCACTTCCGGCTATTGCCGTCCCATCGCTACTGGCGTAATCTACGGTAATAGATTGAGCGCTGGCTGCATCAAGGGAAACGGTGAATGTTGCTGTACCCGCATTTTCATTTACGGTTACGTCGCTGATGGATAAGTTAGGTTGTCCATCATTATCAGTTATCGTCCCCACACCTTGAGCGTCGCTGATAGTGGCATTACTAGCATTGGATAAGTCAACACTGAAGGTTTCATTACTTTCGTCTAAGCTGTCGTCGGAGATGTTAACGGTAATATCTTTACTCGTTTCTCCTGCTGCAAAGGTTAATGTGCCACTAGCGCTGGTGTAGTCACTTCCGGCTACTGCCGTCCCATCGCTACTAGCATAATCTACGGTTATAGTCTGGGCGCTGGCTGCATCAAGGGAAACGGTAAAGGTGGCTGTGCCGGCATTTTCGTTGACGCTTACGTCGGCTATCGATAGGTTGGGAGTATTGTCATTGTCAGTGATATTCAGTGTTGTTGTATTTTGACTGCCAATGGTGGTATTGGTTAAACTCGCCACACTAAACGTCACCGTTTCATCTGCACCCGGTTCATCGATGCTATCATCATTAACCGGAATATCGATCGTCTTGCTGGTTTCTCCAGCATTAAACGTCACGGTTAGCGGGAAACTACTGCTCGTATAGTCAGTTCCACCACCCGTTGCTGTTCCTCCCGTCAGGCTAACTTGTACTGTCGATGTACTTGTGGTGTTGCCTGTGCGAGTAAGGGCGATCGCACTGCTGGTTCCCACATTTTCAGCGCTGGTGTAACTGGCGGCTGAAAATTCTATGGTGGGAGGCAGGGCAATGTTAAGAGTCGTTGTGGCTGTGGTGCTATTCAGGCTGCCGTCATTGGCTACAAACTCAATGGTTCGCGCGGTTGTATTGGGAGAGGCAGCCGTGTTGTTGTATACTATTTTGCGGAGAACCTGTTGGTAATTCGCTACCGTATCGCTACCGGAGAGATTTAGCACTCCCGTGGCTGTATTGTAGCTAAAGCTGATGCTCGTGCCAGAAGTATCGACACTCAAGACTTCATCCGCACCATCTAGCAGGTTAGTAATGCTCACCGTAGCATTGGTGAGGTTAGCACCATCATCGGTCACTGTCAGGTTAGTACTATCGACGATCGCCACTTGACCCCCACCGCTCGTAAAGGTTGCGCTATAGTCTATACCAGAGGCTCCCCCATTCAAGTCCACAACCGGCGCACTATTAGCGATAAACGTGACCATATTATCCGTACTCGTGCTGGCAGTATTGGCATTACCGGCTATGTCGGTTGCTACTCCTGCGGCTAAACTGCCTATAACCGTACCATTACCCGTCATGCCGCTTACCGCCACATTGTAAGTCGTGCCGCTACCCGTCACCGTGGCTATCGTTGCTCCCGCAGTGCCACCCAGGGTTACATCTCCCGTAGCAAAACCGGTTACCGGTTCGCTGAATGTGACCGTGTAGTTGATGGGGGAATTGGTGGTAGGATCTCCTTGACTGACTGCCTGTTCGACCGTTACCGTGGGTGCGGTGGTGTCGATGACAAGAGCTTTATTATCCGCCAGAGACTGTCCCCCCGGAATGGTGAGGGTAACGTTATTTGCGGTGGTATCTTGCAGAGTTGCGCCACCCGCTAAGGTTAGTCCAGTTGAGTTTAAGTCAGTGCTGTTTTCTCCTGTGCCTACGGTGTAGCTTCCTGATGCGCTGTTGGAGCTGCTAAAGGGAGAGAGGATAACTGTTCCACCACTATCTAAATTTAAGGTAAGGTTGCCACCCGCAAGGGTGACGTTTTCCGAGAAGTTGACGGTGACGTTGACAGTGCCTCCGACTCCGAATGTGCCATCGGTGGTGGTAGAGGTGATGGAAGTGATGGTGGGAAGTGCGTCGAAGGCTTGATCTCCGGAAGCGCTGAGGGTTCCCGTTTTGCTGGCGGAGGTGAAGATAATATCGCTCAGGTTAGGTGCAGCAATATTGATGGTATTGCCAGCAGTCGCTCCAGAGGCGATATCGGCGACGAGGAAGAGTGTACCAGTGCTGCCGCTATTAATGGTTTGCGAAAGTCCCGTGAAGGCAAGGGTGTTGCCAGAGGTAACAACCGCTTGAGTTCCCAGGGAAGCATCGTCAGCATTGCCGAAGATGGTATCAGTGGAGTAAAAGAGTTCAAAGCTGTTAGCAACAATATCAGCAGCAGCATAAGTGCCTGCGGTGGTGAAAGTAGCGCTGGTTAACTGTGCGTTGGCAGTGGTAACGGCTAAGTCGAGTTGATAGAGGGGATGGTTGGTTGTGCCTTGCGCGACGTTGGCGGCGGAAATAGTGCCGGAGGAGAGGGTTACGGCAGAAAGCGTGCCACCAGGGGAGCCAATATCGTTACCACTGTTTCCGCCAGCATCAGCACTGAGATAGCCTGTACCGAGGGGAGTGGAGCCGCCAACGGTACTGGTTCCCCAATTCGAGCCAACCGTATTATCTGCGGTTAGGTTAGTGAGATAAATGGACGCTCCCGTTGGATCGGGAAAGCCTGCGCTACTATAGTCAACAGTTTCAATGGCATTAGCATGAGCTATATGGTCGCTGCTATAGCTGGTAAAGCTATCCCATAAACTGACTGTCTCGCCAGTGTTGTTGAGTTCGATGTTACTCCAACCGGTAACGCCAATGAAGGTGATGCCGGTTCCCCAGGCGGCTTCAAAGTCAGAGGCATCAAGGTCATCGTCGTTGAAAAGGATGGCGCTCGTGCCAGCAGCTATGGAACCACTGGCGATGTTAGCGGAACCCTGAGCGATACTATTATTATCGTCGAGGACGTAGCCAGATAAATCGACGGTGCTGCTGCCGGAGTTGTAAACTTCTATCCATTCCCAGTTATCTTCACTGCTGGCAGGGTCGTACATAATCTCAGAGATAACCAGAGGGGATGTAATCGTTTGGATTCCCCCAGCCGTAGGTGTACCGGTTTTATTCCCACTTGTAAAGGTGATATCACTCAGGGTGGATGCAGCAATATTGATGGTATTACCAGTAGTGGCTCCCGTGGCGATATCGGCGACTAGGAATAATGTCCCGGTGTTGCCGCTATTGATGGTTTGTGAGAGTCCGGTAAAAGCCAGGGTATTGCCGGAGGTGACAACGGCTTGGGTTCCCAGGGACGTATCTCCTGCATCGAAGGTGGTGTCGGTGGAGTAGAAGAGTTCAAAGCTATTGGGCACGATATCGGCGGCAACATAACTGCCGCCTGTGGTGAAGGTTGCACCGGTTAGCTGGGTGTTGGCGGTGGTAACGGCTAGGTCTAACTGATACAGCGGATGGTTGGTTGTGCCTGGGAGGACGTTGCTGGCAGCAAATGTAGGCGAAGATAGGGCAATATCAGGAATTTGTGCGAGTTGATAAGCAGAGACTTGGGTTCCATGTAGGAGAAAGAGCTGGTCATTTCTTGCTCCTGCACCATAAAAATCGCCACCTAATGCAGTAGAACTATTATTGAGGAGTTGGTTGCTCCCTGTACCTAGGGTGTAGGTTTCTGTTGGAGTCGCTGCGGTGACTGTGGTTGGACTATCCATGTCCCAAACATGCACTGCATTAAGGGTGACGGCGATTAAGGTTTTCCGACCATCATATTCGTGGACGATCGCCTGATAAACTCGATCTGGAGAACTCGTCCCTGGCGAGGTTCCCGGCACAGTAATGTCAGTCCCACCAAAGTTGACGGCAGTATGCGTTCCGCTATCCGCATTAAACGCCCAAATTCGCTCGGCAAACCCCCCGTCTCCGCCACCATCGCTGGCGTAGATGTATTCATCCCCCGCCGCAGCACTATGATCGAAGTAGCTAATGCCGCGAAACCGTCCCCCAGTGCCCACATCTTGCGCCCATTGCTGAGTTAGGCTAAAGTCAGTGGGATTACTGGTTACCGACCATTTGATGATGCGATCGCGGTTAACATCATCATTCCCATAAATATACGTGCCATCGGTGGTAATGGATTCAGTTTGCTCTGTTGTGGCTTGATAACTTGTGAGAGGAAGAGTCCAGTCATTATCGATACGCCGAATTCCTTGGGCATCATCTCCAGTGAAGAAGATATAGCTGCCCAATTCTAGGGCGCTTTTCGCTCCATCACCAAAAGTATTATAACGATCAACTACCGTACCATTGGATGCATTATACTCAACTGGCCCGCCATCAATGGCTCCAGCTAGAGGGTTGCCTGCGGCTGAAAAGTTGTTGTTGAGATAGTGGTTATTATTGCCAAAAGGGGTAGTGGCAGTCCATTGAGCGGTGATGTTATCAATTAAACTCATGGTTGGTTAGGTTGGAGTAGAAGGCACGGCAGAATGACACATGGGAAAAACTAGAATAAGACTCCATCCCAGTTTACTAGTTTTCCAGACTGGGATGGAGATATGGGGTTAAAAATAGATTCTTAGTAGTAATTACATCTGCAACTATAGTTCAAAGCTTAACCCCAAACTCGCCGCAGATTCAGCACAAAACCCGGCAGAACTTCCTCTCTCGATAACTTACTGGCATTAACAATTGCAACTAAGGCAACCCCCACATCTGCAAAGACGGCTACCCAAAGATTCGCCATTCCGATCGCTCCCAGAGTAATGAAAAAGCCTTTGACTGCCAAGGCAAAAACGATATTCTGCCACACGATGCGGCGGGTTTTATGAGCCACTTGGATCGCCTCTACTACCTTAGAAGGAGCATCCGTCATAATAACCACATCTGCTGTTTCAATAGCAGCATCAGAACCGAGTCCCCCCATGGCTATGCCCACATCTGCTCTCGCAATCACAGGGGCATCATTAATACCATCGCCAACAAAGACGACTTTGCTTTTCGTGCGATGGGCTTGATGTAAAAAGTCTTCTAAGGCGCTGACTTTATCTTCTGGCAAGAGGTCAGCCCTATATTGATTGAGTCCTAATTTCTGGGCAGCGCGATCGGCAACCGATTGGGAGTCCCCAGTGAGCATAGCGGTTTGAATGCCTTGAGCCTGTAAAGTATGAATGGCTTCGGCTGCATCCTCTTTTAACTCATCGGCAATGATAATGCGTCCGGTATACTGACCATCGACAGCTAAATGAGCCACCGTACCTTCGACCGTACAAACCTGATGGGGAATATTTTCTCGATGCAATAGGCGATCGTTTCCAGCCAGTACCATCTGATTGCCGACTTTAGCACGAATGCCATGTCCGGAAATTTCCTCATAGTCCTGCACCCTGGTCTCATCAATGGGCTTTCCGTAGGCAGTACGGATAGATTGGGCGACAGGATGATTGGAATGAGACTCGACGGTTGCGGCCAGTTCCAACAATTGAGTGGGGGTGAGTCCGTTGTCAGAAATCACATCGGTGACGTTGAATGTCCCTTTCGTTAAAGTTCCGGTCTTATCAAAAACAACGGTTTTCACTTGGGTGAGTGCGTCTAAAAAGGTTGAACCTTTGACTAAAATCCCCCGCTTGGCTGCACCTCCTACACCACCAAAGTAGCCCAAGGGAATACTAATCACTAAACCGCAGGGACAGGAAATGACCAGTAGCACTAGGGCACGATACGTCCATTCTGCCTGACTTGCACCAGTAATGAGCAAGGGAGGAATGATGGCAACTGCTAAGGAGAGAAAGACCACTACCGGGGTATAGTAGCGGGCAAAGCGGGTCATGAATTTTTCGGTGTCGGCTTTTTTGCTACTGGCGTTTTCTACTAGTTCTAGAATTTTAGCAATCGATGATTCATTGAAGCGCTTGGTCACCCGAAGAGTCAACACTCCGGACTGATTAATCATGCCAGCAAGAACGGTGTCTCCTTCTCGAACGCTGCGGGGGACAGATTCGCCAATGAGGGCAGAAGTATCAACTAGGGATTTGCCGGTGAGAATTTCACCGTCAAGGGGCACTTTTTCGCCAGGACGCACCAGAATGATATCCCCAATGTTGACGGATTCTGGTGAGACTGGGTGAATTTGACCGTTGACTTTTAGATTGGCGCTGTCGGGTCTAACTTCTAGTAAGGCTTTGATGGAACGGCGGGAACGGCCAATGGAATATCCCTGCAAGAGTTCGCCTACCTGAAAGAATAGCATTACGCCAACGGCTTCGGGGATTTCGTGGATGGCAACTGCGCCTAGGGTGGCAATGGTCATTAAGAAGTTTTCATCAAAGATATGTCCCTTGAGAATATTGCGCCCTGCTGTCGTCAACACACTCCAACCACTAATCAGGTAGGCGGGAAGCAGTACAACATATTCCCCCAGAGAAAAAGGGGTGTTTTGTAAAGGTTTGTTGAAAATCAAGCCAATCAGAAATAGGATGGTGGCGATCAAGATCGGTTTCAGTTCTTTTTTTAGGTCAAACTCGGCTTCTTCGTGGTGATGACCGTGATCGTGGCTGCAACAACCGCAGTGAGAATGGGCTTCTGTCATAGCGTCCTGCCTTTGTGAAAATATAACCTGAATATCTGAACGTTTATTCATGTTTTATCGCGATTGGCCTCATCCCAATCTAAAATTTTTCCTTAAGATGGGTAACCACCTTTCGACAAACTGCCATACTCAAGGGGTGAAAAAGAGGGTAGAAAGTATGCTATGTAAGGAATATAAACTTTAAACTCTTCCCCAAAAATAAGCATTTATCGGGACTTAAACAAGAAAAATAATGAAATAAGGTTATAATAACTTGCTATTTTAGGCTTGATTTGGTGTTGATCTTTATTAAAGTCCCGTTAATGAGTCATGGACTAAACCCACCTCTACGGTTAACAATTTTTAACTTTGAATTGATTTATGAACGTTTTATTTCGAGAATTTAATCCTTTTGATGTTTGGATCTGGCTGGAATTTAGCACGGTTCCCAGTGATGCGGAAAAGCTGTATCTGCAAGAAGCCTTTGATGCTTGGTATTATTTAGGCAAGTTGGGTGGATTTAATGCGGAAAATCTGCAAGTGCAAGAGGAAGGGTTGGATCTCAGTTATATGACCTATGATGATCAACAAGGCGATCGCTCCTTGATGGCGTTAATGCATAACATGGGAGACTTAGAATATCAGGGAAATTGGGGACGCTGTTGGTTTGATCTGGGAACCAGTGATGCTTTGGCTTTGGATGTCCTGATTAACGCTTTGCAGCAACTTAGCCAGGAGTATGTAGCGATTGAAACTCTGATTATGGGTGGCGTTAACGCGGATTGGCCGATTCCAGAAACCCAAGATACGTTTGTGCAATATTAGCGGTATTAGCATAGCAGCAATCATGTCTAAGAAGAAGCCGACAATTCGGGTTATTGCTCTAGGTTTGATTAGAGACGGCGATCGCCTATTCCTCTCTGAAGGCTATGATCAGGATAAAGACCACACCTTCTATCGTGCCTTAGGAGGTGGTGTTGAGTTTGGCGAAACCTGCCGTGAAACACTTCAACGGGAATTTCGGGAAGAATTAAACGCCGAATTAACCCAAATTGAATATCTAGGCTGTATAGAAAGCCTATTTACTTATCAGAGTCAACCCAGACACGAAATTCTCCAACTCTATCGCGCCCAATTTGTAGACCCCAGGTTTTATCAGCAAAATCGTTTTACGTTCCATGAAAAAAAGCGCAGTAAAACTGCCTTATGGGTCAATATTAGTGCCTGTAAATCTGGACAAGTACGAGTGGTTCCCCCAGAATTTTTAGGGTATCTGTAGTCAGATCAAATCAGTTAAGATTACCGAGATGAGACTCCTTGTTAAGCACATCATGATCAAGAAAAGGTATTACTGAGCAGATTTTATCCAAAAAAATGTAGGAGCAAACAGCCGTTTGCTCCTACAAAATCTTACTAATTACCGATTACCAGCACGATAACTTATCTGAACATGCTACTAACGGAACTATCTTCATGGATACGCCAAATGGTTTCTCCAACCAAATTAGCCACAGATAACACCCGCAGTTGAGGGAAGTACTTATCTTCAGGCAATTGAATCGTATTGGTAACAATCACCTCTTCAAATACGCCACTAGAAAGACGCTCAACGGCTGGATCGGAGAAAACGGCATGGGTAGCACAAGCATAAACTTGTCTTGCGCCTTTTTCGCGCAGCATTCTCGCCCCTTCAGAAATGGTTCCAGCGGTATCAACCATGTCATCAACTAATACGGCGGTTTTCCCTTCCACGTCTCCAATGAGATTGAGCACTTCAGCCACATTGTGAGCTTGACGGCGCTTATCAATAATGGCTAAAGGCGCATCATTGAGTTTTTTGGCAAATGCTCTTGCTCTCGCCACTCCACCGACATCAGGAGAAACTACGACCAGATCGGGTAATTGCTTACTTAAAAGATAATCAATTAAAACGGGAGAACCATAAACATGGTCACAGGGAATATCAAAATAGCCTTGAATTTGAGCAGAATGCAAATCCATGGCTAAGACACGACTGGCTCCAGCTTCGGTAATCAAGTTAGCCACTAATTTAGCGGTAATCGATTCACGCCCAGCCGTTTTACGGTCGGCCCTAGCGTAACCATAGTAGGGGATAACGGCTGTAATTTGGCGGGCAGATGCTCGACGACAAGCATCTATCATGATCAACAGTTCCATTAAATGGTCGTTGACCGGAGAGCTAGATGGTTGAATCAAATAAACATCGCAACCGCGAATTGACTCTTGAATTTGAACATAAAGTTCGCCATCAGCGAATCGTTTACGAACCATTGGCCCTAGATCCACCCCTAGATAGCGGGCGACTTCTTGAGCCAAGAATAAGTTAGCAGAGCCAGCAAACAACCGAAGGCGGTTATTTTCATTGACAGATGGTAGCGTTGGCTGAATTGCCAAAGTCGCAGAACGGATCACGACAAACCCTCGAAGCGCACTCATTGGCAATCTTATCACTAGAAATTGGCTTATTATTATGTATTTTTTATGAAAAGTTTATGATTGACTGATTTAAGGAAGGAAAAATTGCTCAAAAAGCTGATGATGGGGTTAACAATAGGGACGATTTTGGGTTGTGGTTGGGTTAAGGGATGATGTGGGTGATGAGTTGATCGAGTTCGGTTTGCATGGTACTAAGAACTTGCTGATAGCAGGACTCAACATAATCAAAATCGCTGGCAGCTTTGCGTCCGTAGTTTGGGAAGCGGATGGGTTGACAAATGCGGGTATGAATCTGAATGGGTAGGGGAATATGGGGTAAGGGGCCAAAGGCAATTCCCCAGGGAAGTCCAAGATAAATGGGGAAGACTTCAGGATCGATGTCATAAACCCAAGGCATTCCCCATTCATGGAGTTGTTTCATCAGGGGATAAATATCGCCTAGAACCATGAGGGTATCATGGGCCCCGTAGGAAATGGCAGGGATGATGGGGATGTTTTGGCGCAGTGCCAGTTTAATAAATCCTTTACGGCCGGCGAATTGGATTTGATTTCGTTGAGAATGGGGACGAAAAACGTCTTGCGCTCCTCCGGGATAGACGAGGACACTGGCCCCTTTTTGGAAGGCGGCGATCGCCATTTTCGGGTTAGCTCGAACTGCTCCAACAGCTACTGCTTCTTTGGCCAAAGCCGGATTGAGTTCCCAAATATGGCGGTGCATTAGGCCATAAACCAGGCGCTGTGTTCCAAAATGGCGAAACCAATCATAAATCATCATAACCATATCTGGAGAGACTAAGCCGCCGTTATGGGAGCCAACGATCAGGACTTGTTCATCCCTGGGAATATGATGCCAACCCTCGGTTTGTACGCGAAAATAGTACTGATAAAACCAGCCCCAAACTGACATCCAGGATTCAATGACTTGGGGTTTTCGTTCGTCTAGAGACCATCCATCTCCAGGTTTTTGATGCAGAGTGTTTGTCATGGGGAGTTGAAGATTGGCGATCGCCTTCTTTAAACACAGGTCAAATTTCGATTTTTAACTGCTCTTTTGATCTGTGTCAACCAACGGCTGCTTCAAATTGCAAATTGCCCGGCTGGTATTACGCTGATACGCAATTTCCAACCGATTATGTTCTGTTACCAACACTGAAATATCCAACTCTTTATATCAAATCTATTTATTTATGATACACATCACAATCCGAGTAGAGACAAGGTATACCTTGTCTCTACAGTACGCATTTTTAGCAAGCATTTAAGGATTTGAGATTAGATTATCTTTTGCCAATACCTATCAATATACCTAAAATCAGTCTTGGTCTTAAATCACTCGGTCATTGCCTCCATCAACAGGAACTTGAGCAGCCGTGGTTTTCGCAAATAAGGGGCCGCACATTTCGGCGGCCAGTTCAGCAACGGAATGGCTATCGACTTCAACTTTTAAAACATTATTGGTTTTATATTCTTCCACGATTAAACCATAATGGGCGGCACGAGCATTGAGGACATCTTCTGTCCATAAACCGGTATCGAATACAGCATTGGGATGGAGGCTGTTGAGGCGAATATTGTCTTTGCCCCACTCTAATGCGGCAACACGCATGAGTTGATTTAAAGCCGCTTTAGAAGCAGAATAGGCAGCGGCTCCGGGGCCGGGGGCAGGGACATTTTTAGAGCCGATAACGACAACTCGACCGCCTTGGGGGGCAAGTTTGAGCAGGGGATAGGCATGGCGTAAGAGGGCAAGGTTAGCATCTAAATTGACCGACATCACCTTGCGCCATTCGCTAGTATCGAGGTCGGCAATGGGGCATCCTCCGGGAAAAATACCAGCGTTGAGGATGAGCATGTCTAAGCCGCCAAACCGCTGTACGGCTTGTTCTGGAGCAGCAATAAGAGCGGTTTCGTCGGTGACATCGCAGGTGATGCCATAGAAGTCGGCCCGGTTATAGAGGGATTCAATTTTGGTATCGATATCTAAACCGATAACGGCGGCTCCTCGCTTGAGCAGGGAGTCTACGCAGGCTTTGCCAATGCCGGATGCTGCGCCAGTGACGAGGGCAATTTCACCCGTGAACAGGGGCGGTTTACCGCCTTTGCGAAGTTTGGCTTGTTCTAAGTCCCAGTATTCGACAGCAAAGATGTCTTTGGCAGAGAGTGCCTGATAGCCGCCGAGCTGGGTGCTAGTACTGATAATGTCGATGGTATGGTCGTAAATGTCAGCAACGATATGGGCTTGTTTCACAGTTTTGCCCACAGTACACATACCCAGTTCTGGGTCAAGAATGACTCTGGGGATGGGGTCGAGAATGGTTAAATCTGGGGTGGCGTGGGCGCGGAAATAAGCTTGATAGGCTTCCACATAGCTTTGAATGTCTCGCCCAACTAGGGGTAGCCGTTTGGTGCGAATGACGTGATCTGGGGTTGCAGGGCCTTGTTGGGAGATGTGTTGAATATCCTCTCGTTGGGCGAAGCTGAGGGTTTTGGGGTTGCGGTGGGTGCTAAGAATGACGGGAAATTGGGTGGTTTTGGAAAGGGTATGGCGCAGTTGGGCGAGGGTATGACTGAGGGGCGCAGGTTCTGGTACAGGCTGTTCAGGAATAGAAGTAATAGCCCCTTGTTTTTGTAGATAACTTTCTGCTTGACTGACTAGCTCAATCATCCGTTCATAGGATTCTTGAGCCGTGGCTCCGAAGGAAAAGATACCATGATTCATGAGTACCATGCCGAGAGCATGCTCTCCTGCTTCTAGAGCAAATTGCCTGGCACAGACTCGTGCAAGATCAAATCCGGGCATGACGTAGGGTATGACGATCAGGCGATCGCCATAAATCTCTTCTACCCGTTTTCTGCCATTGGCTGTATTTGTAACCGCAATAATGGCATCCGCATGAGTATGATCGACATATTTGTAGGGCAAAATGGCGTGCAAAATCGTCTCTACAGACGGATAAGGGGCGCTGGCACGGGTCATCTGGGTTTTGAGTTCATTGACCATTTGCGGGTCGGACAACTGTTCTAGTTGTGCCAATTTCAGCAAGTGGGGAATCCGTACCGGGGCAAACCCTTCGGCTTCAATGGTGGCCAGATCCCATCCGCTCCCTTTGACGTAAAGAATGTCTTCTTTTTCTCCAAAGAGGTTCGTTTCTTTGACTTTTACGGAGGTATTACCGCCTCCATGGAGGACGAGGGAAGGGTCTTTTCCTAATAAGCGCGAGGTATAAACTCTTTGTTCTAAATCTGTTGTATATTGAGCGGCTTCGCTCTGATTCCATAAGTTTTTTACCATGATTAAATAGCGCTTCGCGCTGGTAATGGGTAATTGGTAATTGGTAATGGGTAAACCGTTTTTCCCTTAACAGTCAACTTTCAATCCTCTGATTAACCCCCCCCTATCCCCCCATCCCCAACCTTGCCATTTTTCAGGGGAGAAGGGGCTTGGGGGATGAGAGCAGCAGTTTACTCGCTGAGGATTTGAGGAACCTTAAAGAAGTCGCCATCGCGATCGGGGGCGTTGTCTAAAAGGGCTTCCCGAAACTCATCCGGAGTTAGTAAATCTTCGCGAGTGATATTACTGAGTTCGATCGCCCGCGTGGTGGGGGGAACACCTTCGGTGTCCAACTCATTGAGCTGTTCCACATAGTCGAGAATCTGGCTCAGTTCACCACTAAACTGGGCTTCCTCTTCCGAAGTCAGGGCTAAACGGGCAAGATGGGCAACTTTATGAACTTGTTCTTGGTCGAGCATAAGGGTTGTGAAAGATGACAGAAAAAAATAGACTTAGAAAAAGACTTCGCCTTGCGATCGCCCGGTATTTTTCAACCAGTTTTGGGCTTCGATATAGTTATTAGGAGCCATTTTAATCGCCCGGTTCCAATAATCTGCGGCGATATCAAATAATGCTTCGGCTTTCTCATTATCTCCCTCGGCTTTGATCTGTTCGCCTTTATAGTGATAAATGACGGCGATATTATTCAGGGCTTGGGGCATATTATCATTCAAGTCCAAAGCCTGCTCATAATAGTCGATCGCCTGGTCATGCTCCCCGTTACTGGCATGGATCAAGCCTACATTGTAGAGGATGTAGCTGCGATCGTTGGCATCTTCCTCTAGCTTCAACGCCTCATAATAATTATCCAAAGCCTCCGCATACTCACCATCAGCCTGAGCTGACATCCCATCGCGATAATAGGCAAAGGCAGTTTTGGATTTATTGCTCGTGGGCAGAATCTTCAAAATAATATCTGCCATCACCGTAAAGCTTTTATCAATAAAGTTATCGTTGCGCTGGGTTCTCGGCATAACGGTTTAGATTAAGGGGTTTCAACTCGCCATTGTAACAAGGATAGATGCTGATACGATACCCACTTTAAATCGATCGCTCACCCTGTCCCTATGCCCCGATCCTCATCCAACCCGTCCAAAATCTGCTCAATCAGGTGCGGATGTTCCGGGTAGAAGATTTTCAGAGAGGGAACCATGCCAAGTTTCGTAGAAGTCAGGATAGGAGAGAGTTTGGGCAATCTTCCAGAGGACTTTGTAGGAGTTGTAAAACAGGCGAAAGTTGTTTTCGTAGGTTTCAGGATTGAGGTGAGGTTGGAGGGCAGAAACAACGCTTTTTTGCTGTTCCTCAGTGGTGATGATTTCCCCTAAACTCTCCGCCATCCAATAACGGGTGTCAGTCTGCACCAACAGTTGCACTAGAACCGAGATCGCTTGTTGATTTCCGGGGTCAATTTTTCCTAAGCTCTTAGCTGCCCACCAACGGGTTAATTCATCCTCAGTCTGCTCCAGAACTTTCACCAGAGCTGCGATCTCCTGGGGATTGCCGTGTCCAATTTGCCCTAAACGATGAACTGCGCAACTACGGATATCTTCATCCTCAGTTTGTTCCAGAACTTTCACCAGAGCCGCGATCGCCTGGGGATTTCCCTGTCCAATTTGCCCGAGACTATCAACCGCTGTCCAATGGAGAGTTTCATCCTCATTCTGTTCCAGAACTTGCACTAGAGCAGCAATTGCTTGTGGATTTCCCCGTTCAAGGCTCAGACTATCAACCGCCTCCCAACGGATATTTATATCCTTTGTCTGCTCTAGAACTTGCACCAGAGCTGCGATTCTCTCTTGATTTGCCGGGGCGATTTCCCATAAAGTATAAGCTGCCCACTTCAGCATGTCTTCATCCTCAGCCTGCTTTATTAGGCGTACCAGAGCAGCGATCGCTTCTTGATTGCCAGGATCGATTTGCCCCAAACCCTCAGCCGCCAGCAAACATATATGTTCATCATCAGTCTGCTCCAGCAGTCGTACTAGAGCGGCGATCGCTTGTTGATTGCCTGGGTCGATTTGACCTAAACTACAAGCTGCTATCTGACAGAGATATTCATCCAGATTATCATCCTCAGTATCGGTCAAAACTTGAACCAGGGTGGCGATCGCCTGCTGATTTCTAGGGTCGATTTTCCCTAAACGATAAGCCACTGAACAACGGCTAAATTCATCCTCTATCTGTTCCAGTAGTTGTACTAGAGCAGCGATCGCCTGGGCATTTCCTGGGTCGATTTTCCCTAAACGATAAGCTGCCCGCCTATAAGTAGATTTATCTTCAGTTTGCTCCAGAAGTTGCACTAGAGCGGCGATCGCCTGGGCATTTCCTTGTCCAATTTGCTCTAAACGATCAGCCGCCTCATATTGGGTAAATTGATCTTCAGTCTGCTCCAGAAGTTGAACTAGAGTGGCGATCGCCTGGGCATTTCCTTGTCCAATTTGCCCTAAATTACCAACTAACTGCCGACGAGCATCTTCATCCTTAGTCCGCTCCAGCAGTTGTATTACAGCAGCAATAGCTTGGGAATTTCCAGCGTCGATGTGCCCTAAACTCTCCGCCGCCCGCCTACAGGTTCCTTCAGGACATTGGCAATGGTTTAGCAGGTAAGAGAGCGTCTCAATAGCACGTTTTCGGTCAGTTTCAGGTAAAGTATTCCTTGCCCCTTCTTGAATGGGCTGGAGAAAGGTTCGCCATTTCTCTTGTTCATCATTGAAATCCCCAAACCCCCACTTCACAAGCTGCCGCACAATTTCATCAGCACGAGAACAACCCTTAAACTCACTGATACCAGCCGCAGCTAAAAAATAGGCACGATAGGAATAAAATCCTCGATCTGCTTGCTCAAAATTCCACTCTCCACAACCATCCTCAAAATGAACCAACTGCCCAATAAACGCCTCCTTCTTCTCCTCTTCCACATCCCCACGCCCCAACCACAATAAAATCACCTGCTTCCACTGTGGGGTAAAAATCCGATATTCTTTTCCTGGAACAAGATACTGGGGCAGAAAATAATCCCCATCCTCCACCCCTAGAGCGGCAAAATATTCCTGAAACGTGGCATGATAAAACCCATAAATCGTATCCGTTCCCCTTTGCAAGCAATTCAACCATCCCAACTGTTTGATGGATTCTAACAGTGAGCGACTGGGCAAAACCTCTAAAATCCAACTTTCCCGCAACTGAAACCGAGAGGAATCATCGGATTGCTCCATTGCTGCTAATGCCAAAGCTGCTAACGCCCGATCGATTTCTTGCCGTTGTTCTAAACTCTCCTCATCTGCCTTCCAGCTATATACCCACTCCACAAACTGTGCATATAACTCCGCTTGAGTCTCTGGTAATCCCTGCTCCGGTTGCCAAATATGGCAGAGCATCCACAACCGTAAAGGATTACGAATCAACTCCAGCAAACGAGAATTATCAGAGCGTTGCAATTCTTCCTGAAGCTGTTCTCCCCTCGTTGCATAGCCAATCTGGGCAAACCAATTACCAATATATTGATTAACCTGTTCTGAGTCCAATTCCAAATTGCGAAACACATCAAACCCAGAAAACGCATTCTTATCCGCTTCCCCAACATTTACCCGACAAGTAACCACCACTCGCGTTTGCCCCACCCATCCCCCCAACAGTTGGGAAACATGACTTGTATCTACTGTAGAGGTTATTTCATCCCAACCATCCAACAAAACCCAAATCTGCCCTTCATGCTGGCGCAGAGCTTCCACAGTCAGACTTTCGCCTGTTTGTTTCAGCCAAATTTCCTCAATCTGGTGGTCCAGCGTGGGTTGGGTTAACTCCTTGAACGATATCCAAATCGGCAACCCCAAATTTTGCTCTAAAATCCAATCCGCAATCTTCTGTAACCGGGTGGTTTTTCCTGAACCCGGCTCACCAATAATGGCGATTCTCCGACCTTTACTGGCTCTGCTTTTTTCCTGTCGTAAGACTTGCTCAAGAAATTTATTTTCCTTAATCGGTGTTAGCGTTTCTTGTTCTTCGGTTGGCTTCTTGTTCCACTCGACAATTGCCAGCTTAACATAAACATCATCATAGTTTGTGTCTACATCATAGTAATGGCGATAGGGGTTAGTGGTTAATTCTTTCTGCGTTTCCAGATTTTGCTCGCAGATTTTTCGCCATTCTTCAATGGGAAGAAACTTGACCCGATTCCCAGCAGGCGACTCGATTCAAAATGTCCCCCCAATAATCGTATTCCCTTGGAAGACATTCTTAATGTTTTCCGCTAACTTGCCAGTATTGTAAACAGTCGATTGCTCAGAGACAAAATTGGATAGTTTTGAATTCGGATCGGCCTTTGCTGCAACTACCAACTCCTGCAACAGTTGAGCCACTTGAGGTTCTCGCTCTGCCAAATCTCTCAAGGTTTCCACCGCTTGCGGATAGTCTAACTCCTGGGGCGAGACTTCGATCTCTGTAGCAGTTTCCGGCGAATGTTTCCGCAGTGAAGCCATCAGTTGAGTCGTTCGGTCTACAACGACTTCCCCAATTTTTTCTCCCCCTTTCTCTAACGCCTTAGTTGCCACAATGGTAGAAATAGTTAAAGCTACTGCTAACATAGGCTCCATTTCTTCACCTCTCCTTTGTCTGGTTTGGATTCTGGCTACTCAAGCAATTTTAAATCACTTCCCCACCATTGTCCCCCATCCCCGCGTCTTTGTGTCTCCGTGTCCACGCCTTCCTTTAGCTTGGTGATGGCGATCGCCTCTTTCGTATTGGCGATCGATATAACCTATAAGGAAGCTCGTGCTGCGATCGCGGATGCTTCCAGATTTTGTCGAAAACGAGCTAGAAAAACCTCGATCGGTTGTAATTTCATATTTTCTGAAATAATGTTTGTATCCAGGATGAATTTTATGGTCATGACCAATCCCGTTTTTCAGGAGTAGGACAGCGATCTCGGACATCTTCAAAAATTTCATCAGGTTCTAAGTCAATTTGTTCTGAAATGATTCTATAGTAAGCCTAAATGAGTTGTGCAACTAGTGTTTTTATTCAAGCCCTTGCCCAGCAAGGGCTTGACCTGTCATTTTCCTTCGTTTGTTTTCTAAAATGATTTAGGCTTACTATCGAAAACCAAGGTGAAGCACGATCGGATACATTTTTCAACTCATCTAGCAGAGCGATCGTATCGTTGGTTTCTCCAAACTGTTCAAATAAAGTGAGTTATGCCAAAGTTGCTCTATGAATAATCTCCAATAACTGCCACTTTAAATTCCAGATAGTTTCTTCAAGATCGGTAGGAATTTCTGCCATATTTGATGAATTACTGATGATCTCCTAATGATTGTAACTCCGATCGCCGTGAGAACAGCCCTAGAGATCCGTGGTATACAGTTACTAGGGATGAATTCGTTCTTGGACTATTTTGATCGAGAGAGCGAAGACAGCACTGACCCAATGTAATCACTCAAGTCTCAATCATCTTAACTGGTTGAATTACAATGAATACGGATATTAAAAATCTGCTCTCGGATTTAATCAAACGCTATCGCTCTCAAGTTGATTTCCTTGCTATCCGTCTGGAAGAAGCAGAAGCAACCGATATCTTGCTGCGGGGGAATAAAGTAGAAACCCTCAGCGAAGGCATTTCCCTAGGGGGACAAGTACGTGCTTGTTACAAAGGCGGTTGGGGAATGAGTAGCTTTAACCAACTGGGGGTATTGTCGAAGCGGATAGAAGAAGCGATCGCCTCTGCGCGGTTGGTGGGACAAGAAGAAACCATTCTAGCGCCGATTCCCATTATCGAAGATAGTCAGGTCTTGCCCCTGGGGGGAACCCATCCCAGGGAGATTCCCCTAATCGAGAAAAAGGAATTGTGCGATCGCTACGCCGACATTCTCCACAGTACCAATCCTCAAGTAGCCACAACCTCTGTACGCTACGGAGACTGCTGTCAGCGGATTATCTTGATCACCTCTGAAGGAACGCTCATTGAGCAATCCTGGGTCGATTTAGAGATGCGCTTTGCCGCCACCGCTCGTCAGGGTTCCACTGTACAAACCGGACGGGAAACCACCGGATCGCGCAATGGGTACGAAGATTTAACCCAACTCGATAACCAAGTGCGATCGGCTGCCCAGCGTGCCGTTAATGCCCTCTCCCATCCTCCCATTAAAGGCAATACCTACACCGTCGTCATCGATCCAATTTTAACCGGATTATTTGTCCATGAAGCCTTTGGTCACCTTTCAGAAGCCGATATGGCCTATGAAAACCCCGATATCCTGGAAGTGATGACCCTAGGGCGCAAATTTGGCCCGGACAACCTGCAAATTCTGGATGGTGGAGCACCACAAGGTCACCGAGGCAGTTATTTCTATGATGATGAAGGAACCCCAGCCACAACCACCCAACTGATCAAAGATGGGGTATTAGCTGGCCGTCTGCATTCGCGGGAAACCGCCGGCAAACTGGGAGAGGAACCTACAGGGAATGCTCGTTGCCTCAATTATCATTATCCTCCCTTGGTACGAATGACCAATACCTGGATTGAGCGGGGGGAAACTCCTGTCAGCGATTTGTTTAGCGGTATTCAAGAAGGGGTTTACGCTAAAAACTGGCGAGGGGGAATGACCAATGGAGAAATGTTTACCTTTGGGGCAGGAGAAGCTTGGATGATTCGCAATGGGAAAATTGCTGAACCAGTACGAGATGTGACCCTTTCCGGCAATGTGTTTAGTACCTTAGCCGATATTGAGGGGATCGGTGACGATTTTTACTGGGATGAGTCCGGCGGTTGTGGCAAAGGGGGACAAAATGGGTTGGCTGTCGGCTGTGGCGGCCCCTCCTTACGCATCCAGAATGTAGTGGTGGGGGGAGAAGCAGAGAATGAGTAAACTGTAATGAGATCAAGTCCGAGTCATCAGTTTAACGATGTATAGTGCGTTTCCACTCCTAGATTGTTTCGGGAGAACATTGCCTATTCCCTGTTCCCTATTCCCTATTCCCTATTACCTATTCCCCAGCGCAAAGCGCTGTATGAGTAATGAGTGCCGTACCCATTACCCATTACTCCTGACGGATTATCCACCCACCGTTAATGAAGGTCGTGGTGTATCCCCTTCAACAGCTCTGCGATAGGACTCTACATTATCGTTGTAATCAATCGGGAGGACAGCAACTACGTTCTCGTGGGGACGGGGGATGATCACCCAGGATTCTAGGGTCGCGCCGTAAGCCTTCTCTACAGCGTCTATTCCTGCATCCATCGCCGTTTTGACCTCAGAAACATCTCCCCGGATATTTACGGTAAATCGAGCGCTCCCAACGCGAATATAGCCGACTAAGGTAATCCGTCCCGCTTTTACCATTGCGTCAGCAGCAGCCAAAATACCTGGGAACCCTTTAGTTTCAATCGCTCCAACAGCTTGCTGTCCCATAATTGTTGCTCCTAATGTTAATCAATAACCATTTTTATGCAAGATTTTATTGTAGGGGTTTAGGGGGTCACTTGAGTCAACAAAATGGGTAATGGGTAATGGGTAAAACCCGGTTTGCCTATTCCCTATTCCCTATTCCCTACTGCCTAGCGAAAGGGTTCACTGACTTCCGTGTAGTCGATGGGAAGTACGGCTTGGACATTTTCGGGGGGATTGGGGACAATGTAGTGCATCATCACTTTGCCTCCGTAGACTTTTTCCGCTTCCTGAATGCCCACTTCCATTGCTGGCACAACTTCAGATGTCCCCCCACGAATCGCTATGACAAAGTTGCCACTTTCGGCACGGTCGAAATAGACTAGGGTTACTCGTGCTGCTTTAACCATGGAATCAGCAGCAGCGAGAATGGAAGGAAATCCTAGGGTTTGGATGACACCAACAGCTTCAGGCACAGTTTTTCTCCTTTTAGGGGCATTGAGGTGAGTTCACAAAGGTGATTTCACTATTATTGTAGGGGAGAAAGGCGATCGCGCTGCTTTGGCTTTAAGCTAATTTAGCTTCTAGAGATTTGAGCAATTCTGTATTCACCCCAGATTCACGGGTGAGGGCAATTTTACCGGTGCGGGCAATTTCCCGAATGCCAAATTTTTGCAGCACTTGGACAATGGCGACCATTTTTCCCGGGTCTCCGACAACTTCCAAGGTTAGAGAATCTTCCGCTACATCCACGACACGGGAGCGGAAAATATTGGCTAACTCAATAATTTCCGAGCGACTTTGAGCCGGAGCATTAACTTTGAGCAACATTAATTCCCGTTCTACACAGGGGCTGTCCGTTAAGTCTTGTACTTTGAGGACATTAATTTGTTTGTAGAGTTGTTTGGTTATTTGTTCGATAATTTTGTTATCTCCAGGTACAACCATAGTAATCCGAGAGACTCCAAGCTGTTCGGCTGGCCCGACGGCTAGACTTTCGATGTTAAAGCCGCGACGAGCAAACAAACCAGAAATGCGACTTAAGACTCCAGCTTCATCTTCTACCAGTACAGAAAGGGTATGTTTCATAGTTGCTTCATCCGCTTACAGGTGATACAATCAGGTTCTGATTTTAGGTTTAATCTTACAGTATACGCCATAGACCCAACTATGATAGGAGGCTTGACTCGGCGATCGCCGACCCTATAATCCTTTCTTAAGATTAATCTGGGTTAATCACTCAATGAATCAGTACTGTACCAACCTTAAGACCCTTCAGTCCCGCTCAGAAGCACTCAAAAGGGTCACAATCCTGGTCTAGAGCAAGAAAGAAGTTAAAAATGTAGGGCAATTCAAAATCTGTCAGTTACAATGACAGAAAATCATCCATTTTGCCCACCTCTCCCACCAATTAAGGAATGGGGAGGTTGTGTGTAAACCTGATATCGGGTTCTCCTGAACCCTTAGATTCAATAGCCTACCATTGTTCTATCCCTAGAAAAACGAAAAACGCCTGTGGTTGACAAGAAAAGAAATCGCGATCTACCCCAAATTAACGAACGGATTCAATATCCCAAGGTTCGAGTCATTGATGGTGAGAACAAACAACTTGGCATTCTATCGCTCAAAGAGGCCCTAAAGCTTGCACAACAAGAAGAACAAGACCTGGTTCTAGTCAGCGATAAAGCCGATCCCCCGGTATGCCGAATTCAGGACTACGGAAAATTTAAGTTTGAGCAAGAAAAGAAAGCCCGCGAAGCTAAGAAAAAACAGCACACCTCTGATGTTAAAGAAGTGAAAATGCGTTATAAAATTGAGGAACATGATTACAATGTGCGCCTCAAGAACGCCAGGAAGTTTCTCCAGAAAGGAGATAAAGTTAAAGCAACAATTAACTTTAAAGGGCGGGAAGCCCAGCATAGCGATTTGGCAGAAGGGTTGCTCAAACGCTTGGCCAAAGATCTAGAAGAAGAAGCCGAAATACAGCAAGAACCGAAGCGGGAAGGGCGCAATATGATGATGCTTCTCTCGCCGAAAAAACAGTCATAAGTCATACTCTACTTAGGTGAACAGAGACTCTCTTGAGAGCCTAGGTAGAGCTAGACCGATGTAAACGACCAAAATATGGAACTCAACTATCAGGGACGCAGCTTAAACCGGTGGGGACAACGATTCTTCCAATGGTTTAACCTTCGGCCAGACGAAAGTGAGCGTACAGTATTAATGCTGGCGTTTTATACCGCAAGTTGTGTGGGACTCAGTTGGACAGAAGCGAGTACCGCTGATTTGTTCTTGCAACGATTTGGAGCCGAATCTTTACCCTGGATTTATATTGCTAGTGCTGTAATGGGTTCAGGATTAGGGTTTTTGTATGACTGGTTGCAGACCCTGCTCCCTTTGCGTAAGGTGATTGTGATTACAGCCGTACTGATGGCGATCCCCTTATTTCTATTACACCTAGGGTTAGATCTAGTTATTATCGCCCCCATCTTGATTTTTTTGCTGCGCCTGTGGTGTGAAGCGATCTTTATTCTCAATGAACTCAATACCAGTATTTGCGCTAATCAACTGTTTAATATTCGAGAAATCAAGCGCACTTATCCACTGATTTCTAGTGGGATTCTGATGGCCGATGTGGTCAGTGGATTTTCATTGCCGGTGCTGTTAACGTTTCTGCGAGTCGAGAATATCCTCATTTGTGCCAGTGTCTTGATGTTTGTGGGGGGAGGCGTTGCATTTTATCTGACTCAAAATTATCAGCAATTTTTTCCCGATACTCCCAATCGTGTCTCTCAAGAAGAAGCATCAGACTTTACCCAGCGCCGGTTAGGTCGTCCGGTATGGCGGTATGTCATTCCCTTAATTCTGTTCTTTTTCGTTGCCCAAGGGTCTTTGCAGTTGGTTGAATTCCAGTTTTTTGACCAGCTTGAAAAAAAACTTAATTCGGGAGAAGTTGCCAGTTTTCTCGGGTTTTTCAATGGTGTTTTGGGAATCTTTGAACTGGTTCTGCAATGGTTTGTTTCTTCTCGGTTGATTGAACGCTTGGGCGTATTTGTGGCTGCGTCCTTACTGCCCGGAATGATGGGGATTATCAGTTTGGTGTCGTTGGGCAAGGTGGCAGATTTATTTTGGTGTCTGATTACGCTGAAGTTTTTTGATGATTTGTTGCGCTATACGGTGGTCTTGGGGTTGGGGCCGGCTCTGTTTCAGCCGCTTCCAGAGAGTATTCGTAATGGTATCCAGACTTGGCGGGCGATCGCCGAACCGATCTCAACTGGGGTAACGGGTTTGTTGCTCTTGGGAACGATTTGGTTTTGCAATCAAATTCTGCCCCAATTTCAAGACCGTCAGTCAGATATCTTCCTGTTCCAAACCATTCTCATCGCCTTGGGATGGTTATTAGCCATTTTCTTCCTCCGCTCTGGGTATGTGCAACTGTTGGTGTCGAGTGCCAAAAGTGGCCGCTTAGGGGTCTCGGATGTGGATTTGCGATCGCTACAACGCAATGTGGCCGAAACCCTCAAACAACCAGGAGCAGAAGAAGATAAGCGCTCTTGCATTGAACTGCTCAACCGGTTTGACTCCCAAAATATTAACGAGGTACTGGTTCCCCTGCTCCCTTCCCTCTCTCCTGCTCTACAACGCCAAAGCTTAGAGGTGCTACTGGAACATCCCCAACCCAAGGATGTAGAATCCATTCGCGCTCTCACCCAAACCTCCTTACTACCCGATGTGTTGGCTCTTGCCCTACGCTACATTTGGCTCACGGAACCGGAACCCGATATCCGTCAGTTACGCAGCTATCTGCAACCGGCGGTCGATCCGGTGGTGCGGTCAACGGCGGCTGCTTTAATGTTACGACGAGGGAATGCGAAAGCTAAAGCGGAAGCAACGAATACCCTGCGACGGATGGTTACCAGCGAACAGGAACGGGAGCGGGTGATGGGATGTCGTGCTTTGGGGGAAGCGGTGTATATGCAAGCGCTACGGCTCTATGTGCCCAATTTACTTCAGGATGATTCCCTGCGGGTGCGCTGTGCCCTTCTAGAGGCGATCGCCGCTACCCGTCTAGAAGAATATTATCCCTCTTTGCTGCGCGGTCTTTACTATCAATCCACCCGTGAAGCAGCGTGTAAAGCTTTAGTGCGCTTACGCCATGAAGCCATTCCCCTATTATTAGATTTAGCCCGTGATATCTATAAGCCCGATCTAGTGCGCATGTACGCTTGGATGACCATTGGTGATATTAGAACGCCAGAGTCCTTGCATGTCTTAACCCAAAATTTAATGGCTTCCTGGGGAACCACTCGGCGCAATATCCTCAAAATCCTGATTAAATTACCCGATGATACAGGGATTGAACAGGTACAAGCCGTCTTAGGGCGATCGGGGATTGAATTATTAATCGATCAAGAACTCATGTTTATCGGGCAGCTCTATGCAGGACGTTTAGATCTAGCTGAGGATCGAGTTTCAGGTCGAGAAGCTCAATTGTTACAGCGATCGCTCGCCGATCTCGAAACAGATTCTATTGATCGCTGCTTCTTATTGATGAAGTTCTTGTATCCCATCCAGAGCGTACAAGCGGCTGCCTTTAACCTTCAGTCCAATTCCATGAGCAGTCAAGCGAAAGGGTTAGAAATTTTAGACAATATTGTAGATATTCCCCATAAGAAAGCACTGTTAACGGTACTCGATCAATATGCGATCGCCGAAAAACTCTCTTATCTGGAAGATTTATTCTTATATGAACCGCTCAGTCCCAGCGATCGCCTGCGCCATCTTCTCGACCTTCGTCATTTTCTCTCAGATTGGCCCTTAGCTTGCTGTTTCCATGTCGCTCAAGCCTTCCGCTGGAGTACCACTACTGAACATATTCTGGCTGGACTACGGCATCCGAGGGGGTTTGTACGGGAAGCCGTCTTGAATTATCTTAAAGTAGCAAGCCCTTCAACCTTGAGTCAATTGTTGCCTATGCTCAAAAACGATCCCGATCGCCTAGTGGCTGGCCAAGTTCAAGCCTTAATTGAAGAGTGTGGACTCTCCCATATTCAGGACTCCTCACCCTCAATCTTGAGTGAAGATGCCTCAGATTTCCCCATCCCCCCATTTCCCTATCCCCCATCCCCCTAATCCCGACCCGGAGAAGTTATGTTAAGTAGCGTTGACCGCTTGCTGTTTGTGCGAGGTGTTCCCATCTTTAAAGAGTTACGGGATGATTTTTTAGTGCGATTGGCCTCGATTATGGATGAGTTATCGTTTCCCGCTGGGCAAACGATTTTTACGCAAGGACAAGAAGGACGCTCTCTGTATATTGTGGTCTCCGGACGGGTAAGGGTGCATATTGGCGATCGCGATTTGGCTTATTTGGATAAGGGAACGACCTTTGGAGAAATGTCCCTGTTTGATGCAGAACCGAGATCGGCTTCTGTAACGGCGATCGAAACCTGTGATTGTTTGGTTTTAACTCAACAACAACTCTATGATGCCATTGATGAAACTCCAGGCATTGCGGTTAATATTATTCGCTTGCTTTCTCGACGTATTCGCGAATTAAACCAGAAAATTAATGCCCAAGAAAGTAAGATTCAAGAATTACAATTATCTAGCAAGCATTAGGAAGTGGTAGGGAATAGGGAATGGGGAATAGGGAATGGGGTCTAATCCTTATGTAGGGGCAAAAAATTTTCGTCCCTACATAAATGTCTCAGTGTTATTTGAATTGACTATAATTATTCATCATTCATCAATCCTTGAATCAGCTCGGTATAATACTCCGTTCTTACATTAAGGTGTTGGGCGAATTTCAGCCCTCGTTCAAGGGCAGCTAGGGCTTGTTCTCGTTGATCGAGAGCACTATGGATCTCGGCAATGCGTTCATAGGTGTTCATCATGCCATAAGCATCATAGGCTTGAGCTTGAGTCCCTAGAAGCGAGCGATAAACGGCTAAAGCTTCGGGGAATTTCTGTTGGTTGTTATAGAGTATTCCCAAGGATTGTAGAGCTTCGGCAGCATAGGCAAGGTGTTGCTGTTCAAAGGCAATCAGGTAGGCTTGTTCGTAGAGTTGGGCACTGGTTTTAAGGTTACCTAGGGTTTCGTAGTGTTTGGCGATCGCTATTTGTTCCTTGGGAATTGAATTAACTTGCCCTAATCGATCGTACAGGTTAATGAGATTCAGTCGCGTGGCGATCGCTCCTTCCCACTCCTCCATCTGCTCGTAACTATAGGCTAACTGTTGATAAGCCTGAATTTGAGTCAGAACATCCTCCTGTTCTTGGGCAAAACTCAAAACCCCTTCATATCCGGCAACGGCTTGGGGATAATCAAACCAATTGAGGTGGGTTTGGGCAATTTGCCCTAGAAGTGTATTTTGTTGCTCCTCATTAGAGTCTTCAATTGCCAGATGTAAGAGTTTCTGATAGACTCCTACAGCAGATTGGGGCGATCGCAATTGTTGATAGGCAACGCCCAATTCCTGCAACGTTTCCTGGTCTGTGCCTTCCACGTCTCCCTGAATTTGATCTAACCGAGCCATAATTTGCCGAAGCATCACTAACTCCCCCTCCGACCAAGCAATAGCTCCAACTCGTGAGAGTGCTTGGATTTCTGGAATGATTCCTAATCCTTGGCGTAACTCTAATTCCTGCTGCCAGAGTTGAAACGCTTCAGGTTGATTTCCCTGTTGTAGTAACTCTAGGGCTTCTTCATGAAGGGTTTCCACATCTGAAGATTCTACAACGCGATCGGAGAGTACAGGCTCGGCCGCAACGGGCAAAGTCCATAACCCCCCCAGGCAAATTATCCAAGGAGCCAGATATTGCGCTACACGCTGGGGAGTTAAAGTCATAAGCTTGTTATATAGCGTTTTCAAATGATAAACAGAAATTCTGTAGGGGCGAACGGCCGTTCGCCCCTACTCCTTAATCAAACCTAACTTTTGCTTCAGTTTTACCCATTTCATCCGCAAGCGCCAAGCTTTATTGGCTTTAATCGCCGCTAATTCCAGGTTACGGTGATGCAGTTGACTATTGAGATCTTGCAATTGGGCATTCAGTTGAGCTTGAATGTCAGCCGAGAGGGTATGGGTATTTTGCAGTTGGGCACTGGTGTTCACCAATTGTTGGTTAATGTTGACGGCTTCCGCGTGGGATTGATTCAGTACTTTTTGGGTTTGTTCCAGGTCATAATTGGCTTGTTCAAGTTGCGATCGCAGTTGATTCGCCATATGTTTGTAATGTTCGCATTCGGACTGAGTCTGAGCTAAGAGCGCTTTATTAGCCCGTATGTTTTTCTGAACCAGGGATTTTTGGTATTCTGATTCTTCATACTGCGATCGCATCCGTTGTAACTCTTGAGCGTGTCGATCGCATTCTTTCTGTTTAAGGTTCAGCAGTTTCTGATATTTTGTTGCATTGCCCACTTCCTGCCAACTGCTAAACGCCCAATCTTGGGGACTCAAGGCTTCAATCTTTTCCAATTCTGCATCCACATCCAGTTCCGCAGGCATAATCGAGTCTGCACTTCCCCAAGAACCCGCTAAGGTTTCCAACTCTTGATAGAGCGTAATGGCTTCTGGGAAAAATGCCTGAATGAGTGCTGGTTTACGGGTTTGGGAAACATCCCGTTGGAGTAATCCCGGTTCAATTACCGAGGGTTCTACAGCGCCTAAAGAAAGTTGCCATTTTGCCTCTAGTCCTTGTATCCACCCTTGCGGATCGCGGACAATAGCATCTAGATTCGCTAGGAAGCACCGTTCTGGATAGGCTCGGACAAATTCCAGCATCTGCTGATTGTAGTGCATCCATAATTCTACTGCTTTTTCGGGATAAGCCGCGACCACTTCATCGGAACTGCGACGATAGAGGGAATCGACTACTTCCCAGGGAGAGCGATAGACCAATATAAAATAAGCTGAGGGGACTAACTCAGCCCAAAACTTGAGAAATAGGGTGGTACGGGGGTCTTTCCATCCCCACAGAGGGCGTTGGGTTTTCTCTTTGAGCAGAAGTTTGGCGCTTTGCTGATAGCGAGGAGCGAGGATAAGTTCTGATTCTAGGGTGAGTCCGTCGATTTCTAAGCCTTGGGAGCGGAGAACATTTTGGTGGAATTCTACGAAGTCTAAATCTTCAAAATGACCGCGATCGTTACCTATTGTAGTGGCGACGAGGCGATCGCCCAAATGAACCCCCACACTATTGAGCAAGGAGGCACTCAGAGAAGTACCAGAGCGATGCATTCCCCCCAGAATAAAAATGCCTTCAGCCAACCCTTTACCCGATGAATGTCCCGATTCTAAACTGGCGAGTTGTTCCAAAGTTTGGCACACGAGCATCCGTTCTAAATTTCCCGTCTCCCCTATCGCTTTAATCATCACTACATCGTCGCGCTGCACTTGACTATGATTCAGATGACACACCCAAGATCCTTCAACACGGGGGACACAGCGATGGATAATGGTATCATTCACCCACAATTCAATCGATTTGGCGGCCGTTTGTGCGTTTAAACTCCAGACTTTACCCTTAAATTCCCAATCTCCAGAGGAGTTGAGTTCCGTACTTTCCAGACTCCCTTGGGGAGGATAGGTAAAGGTAAACGTTGACCAGTCTGGACTCGTATTTTTGCTAACAATATATAGATCTTGATGGTCAGCGAGTCCCTTGGGAATCCGGTGATAGGCGGCACTTGGCCCTAAAATTTGATTGAGGGAATGTTGGATAAATTCTTCGCTGACATACGTGGTGCCATACACGGAAGGATCTAGGGTACGACTTTCGCTTTGGGGAATAAAGTGAATTCCCGATGCTGACAGCGCGAAGGGATTCGGTGCTAGAGTAACATCATGGGTGCTAAAAATTAGGAGTCCCCCCTCACTCAAATTATGGTAGAGGGTTTTCAGCCAAGGCGCAAAGGTACTTTCGGGGATATGACTAAAAAAGGAACTGGCGAGAATACAGTCAAAATTTTGGTCAATTTTGTACTCAGTAGGGGTGAGGGTAGAGGGAATCCCCTGAACTTGGAATTGTTCAATTTGAAATTGTACAGCTTCTGGATAGATGTCCGAAATCCAAATGTGTTCGGGAGGGAGAACTTGGGTAAGGAAGCGGGTAAAGCGTCCATATCCTCCGGCAAAGTCGAGGAATGTGGAGAGCTTATCCCAACTGCCAAAATGATGGGTGATAATTTGTTGGATGGCTTGGAAGATGCGGAGTCCATTGCCATGATAGCGGATAGCGGCTTGAGTCGGGTCACCTGCTGTGTTCTCTAGAGCCATGAGAAACATCTCGTCATTGTCAGAGATGGTGGTATTGAAGGAGTTGAAGGAGGGAACCATGGCTTGTAAAAACGATGCTAAGATGCGATCGCTCCTTCCTTCCTCAAGCTGTTGATTTTCAATCCTACTCACGGTCATTCACACTCCCCTCTACATCTATAGGCGCTAACTGTATATTGTATAGCGCCATGGGCTGGCCATGAGTAATTGGACTATCTGTGGGGTGTTGAACGGTTCCTTGACAATATTGGTATCGAGCAAATATCTACCATTCCTCGATATCTATCCGATTACAGTCTTCCTGAATCGCTTCTGCCATGATTTGTAGATCTTCGGCTGGAATTGAACCAGCAAAACGGAGCAGTTTGTATCCTGGTGTTCCAGAGATTGGTGTCGTATCACCTGCTGCGATTTCTTCCCTCACGCTCTGGGCGATCGCCTCCCACTGCTCATCTGTGGTAGCCTCAAACCGAGTTGTCCAGTTCAGTTCGTCTTGGATCTCAGCCAGCAGACGAGCGGCGATCGCGTCTTGCTGATCTTCTGGTAATTGTTTGAGTTGGGCGATCGCCTCTTCGAGTAATTGAGTCATATTCACTATTGGGATCGACTGCTTTGCAGTTATTGTAACGAAGATGTCTGGGTTTATGGCGATTTGTTGCGCGATCCCGATCCCTTCAGAAATACCCCCCATTTAAGCATGAGGGGTCATTTTGCCATCAATGATTAGTCGGTCAGGCGTTGTGCGATTTTCATCAATGACCGTAAGGCTTTATTTACGGATTTTTCATTGGGAAATACCTTAGCCACATCAGGCTCAAGCCGAACCAGATTATTGACAGCTTGCTCCTGTTCGCCATCTTTACCTTCAACTTTCCCGGCTAACTGGGAAGGATTATGAACTTCAGGTTGCAGGTCTTCATCCATTTTATTGTCAAATTTGGGTTGCAGATCTTCATTCGTTTTCTTCTGCATCAAATTCTTTGATTCCTCACGAACAGCTTTTACAACATCGTCTGGATTCGGAGGATTACCATTATTTTCGATAAACAATCTTTCCAAAATAGCAATGTAAGTTTCTCCAACTAATGTAGTAAGGGTTGCTGCTGTTCCTCCAGCTATTAGACCTCCAGCAATCTGACCGCCAGGAACTAACTTAAGCAGTCCTCCTACAATAGCTCGTCCCGTAAGTGTTCCACCTACTCCAGTAACAAGACTGCTAAAAATTGAGCTATAAAAGCCTTCATTGAAAGACAAACCAAAATTTACTGATATACCAGTAATCATGCCAATTTGAATGGGTACGATACCCACTGCATCCGAGAGTGGGATAGGAATTGCACCTATTCCTGCTGCTGTTAGTGCTGCTGCCGCCACTATTAGATGACATGCGCGTTTTTTTAGCTCAATATCTGCTTTTTGAGCAGCCGCGAATGCTCTTTTATGTCCTTCTGGAATAACTTCCATCGTCAAGCTTACAAGTTCATCCAGTCCCTTAGCTTCAAGGACACTGCCATCATCTAGTTCTTCTGGAATTGAGCGCACACGAATAACGTTTTTTGTAAGTGGAAGTTTCTCCTGAACTTTTGCACGAAATGATTCAATTTGTCCCTTATTATTAGGAGCTTTATCCTGTCTTGCTTTTGTAATTACTGCAATGACAGGCATATCTTTAGCCAACATATTGACCAGTTCCTCTTCCGCTTCCTGAACACGACGAGAATCTTCAGAAATGCAAAGCCAGGCAACATGAATATGTTGGTTACTATCGGTTTTTTTCTTGCGTTCCTTAACCAATGAATATAAATTCTCTATAGTCTCGGAAAAAGCCTTCATTTCAAGTCCACGAGTATCAAAAATAGAAATCGGAATCCATTCTTTTTTAATTTCTCTTATGTGTTTAGTTTTAGCCTCTCCTGACCCAGTAGCTGCAAAGTTGCCCTGGAATACTGCATTAATGAGTGTGCTTTTACCAACTCCAGTAGCGCCAGCGATCACGATGTTGACATGACCACGCTCTTTTACCGCTTTGTCTAAAGACTCTCTAACTAATTTTTCAAAGTCAAATTTTTCAAAGTCACACTCTTTTGTCATAATTCAATCCTACTTTTATGAATCGTCAAATAAATCAGTATTTTTTTACATACTGAGTCAGTTGAGTGAATAGTTTGTGATATATTAGCTTAATCGATCACCCAGACTTTCAAGCTATAAGTCAACTTTGTTCCGGGATCGAGCCAGTAGTGGACTCTAACATTAGATGAAGTGGTTTCAGCAACTTTAGCATCTCCGTGACCACTACCGGGAATAGATGCTTTAGTCTTAGCAATCAAGGGTAGAGAAACATCTCCAAGTTCAGCTAGAGGGATTGCACTCACACTTTTGTTGAACTCGATTCTCGATATTTTCTTGGCATTGTAGGAGAAATCATCATCCCCTTTCTTTCCCACCCATTTTGCTTCATAATTGATGGATGAATCTATGGCCAGCCTTTCACTCATTAGCTCATTTACTGAAAAACACTAGGCTCCACTGTCATTGAAGAACAAGTTCTCCAACTGTTAACTCCCTTGAGTTAGGGAATTATTCTTTACAGTATAGGAGACTGTTTCCGATTTGCCTACTGAAAAAAAGGTGAATTTAGTCTATAGTTTGAGCAACTCTTTCTCTATCCGTGAGTCTAAAAAAGTTAATTAAAGTTGAAAAAAGTCGTAAAAGGTTAAAAAAGTGATAGGATAGCGACGGAGTCGTATCGGTATAAGTAATGGATGTGGAAGCAATCCTGGCATGGGCCGATGAGTTGATGTTGGCTCAAACAGGCACAAGGTTAAGTAGTCTGCAACGAGCGATATTAGCTGGGGTTTGGAAGCATCAGAAATATAAAGAGATTGCGGAATCTTCTCACTGTGGCGAAGCGAATGTGAAAATAGTGGCGGGAAGTTTATGGAAGTTGATTTCGGAAGAGTTGGGGGAAAAGGTTAATAAGAAAAACTTTCGCGCAACATGGGAACGCTATTCTATTGCTCATTCTAGAATCAATAATTTTGAGAAAAGTTTTAACCAAAATCACATTAATATCTGTGAAAAGAATTGGCCATCTGGAGAACTGACCAAAGAACGCTCACCTTCTTCCTCTATCAATCAACAACAGCGCCACGATCTTACAGAAGCACCAGAATACTATCCTCTAAAGAATCGCAGCACTGAACTAACGACTCTGAAAGAGTGGGTATTGGATGAAAAAATAAAGATTGTCACTATTTTGGGATTACCTCGCATCGGTAAAACCACTCTCGCGAGAGCATTGGTAGAAGCAGTTAAAGATCGATTTGACTATGTTATCTGGCAAAACTGCATGAATAGCCTAGAGAGCCAATCTCTGGAAACCGATCTCATAGAATTTATCGGCAAAGATGAAACCCAGAAATCGGCAAAGCCGATCGACTATTTGCGTTCCTCTCGTTCCCTGATTATTCTCGATGACTTCCAAGAACTGTTCACTCCGGGTGAGTTGTCTGGGACTTATTTACCCGGACAGGAAAGTTATGGTAAGCTCTTAAAAGAAATGAGCCGATCGCACCACCGCAGTTGCTTCCTCCTCCTCTCCTGGGAAAAACCCACAGAAATCGCTACCTTAGAGCGGGAAAACAGCCATTGTCTCAGCTTACAACTGGGAAGTTTAGGAGCAGCAGCACGGGAAATCTTGAGCAACCACCAACTCAGGGATGAGGAACGATGGGAAGAATTGATTCAACGTTACGGAGGTAATCCTTCCTGGCTCAATATTATTGCCTCTACTATCCAGGACTTCTTTAACGGTAGCTGCGATCGCTTCCTATCCTATCCTAACCCCTTCCTGGGCGACTTAGAACCCATCCTGCAAGACTATTATCAACGGTTATCCCCCTCGGAAATGACAGTAGTCCAGTGGTTAGCCAGTCACGAAACCCTTGATATTTTCCACAAACCTACAGACTTAGCCTTATCTGATGCTGAATTTTTGCAAGCGATACACTCTTTAATCAAACGGGGAATTATTGAGAAACACACCCATGATAAAGTCGCCCAATTTATACTACAACCGACGATTGCATCTTATGTTAATTTCTTATAGGACTTATGTATAAACATATTTTTTGGATAATATGCCATGACGCAAGGTACTGCCAGAGTTGTCCCCCGCTTAACACCACAGGAATATTTGGAATGGGAAGTCCAACAACCACTACGCTACGAATATTTTAATGGCGAAGTGTTTGCGATCGCAGGGATTTTGTTTGGCGATCGCTTGCTATACTTCTATCAAAGACAGATAGCGTTTCATTACTGACTGATTAATGTTTTAGGATGATACCAAGCAGTGATACCATAGCGGTCATACAGAGTGAGCAAAACGTAGGATACTCCGATAATCAGGGGAATACCGAGAAAGACTAAACCGGCAGTAATGATATGGACATTTTCCACCAGAAAGAGCGATCGCATCATCTGCTCCAGAACAAACCAAATCGGACGGTGAAAGAGGAACATCCCATAGGCGCAATAGGCTATGGTGTGGAATAATCGGTTAAGTCGCGAATTTTGACAAACGACATCAGAAATGCGATAGATCAATAGCACAAAGGAAAACATCAACAGATTGAGTAAAATCGTGTTGTGTTCAATTCCTAGGCTATATTTCTTTTCCCACAACCAGCACAGGGGCAAGAAAGCTAAAAATAGTCCCTTATTTAAGGATAATACTTTTCGCCAAATGCGACTCTCAAACCAATTCTTTTTGGCGACTAAAATCCCCCCTATAAAGGGTAAGCTATAGCAAATCAGCCGCATATCAGTAATGTTCAAATAAGTGGCACTGAGGAAGAGCGTTAAGAGAACTACCCCCAGAATTGTCGCTTTGTAGAGAGTTGGAATTTTCTCAATATTGAGCAGTGAGAAGAGACTATAATAAACTAAAATTAATCCCACATACCATAACGTCGGTAAAGGCGGATACCTGTCAGAAGAAAAGATTAATTGTAACCCCAAAACGTGAATCAAGATTTGTCCCCAATCTAACATGCTATAGAGATAACAAAATAGGGCAAGGGAGAGGTAATAAAGTGGGAAGAGTTTAGCCAGCTTTTTGAATAAAAATTTCCCGGCTGTCTGGATATTCGGAAAGGTTAATTGATGTCGGTTAATTAAACTTCCAGCAAGAAAGACTAATAACCCTAAGCTACATTGAAGACTGAGATGGTGTAACGGCGATAAATCAACCGTTGTGCCGAAAAGGTGGAAATGATAGGATTTGAAACAATAATCAGGAAGATTGTACAGTAAGATCATGGAAATTCCTACGGATCTCATGAAATCGAATCGGGATGAGCGATCAACTATTCTGTTCATAGTTCTAGGGTTGATGAGGTTGAACTATATTGCGCACTGCTAATCCCCCGACATCTCCCTTAAAAAGGGCAATTTTCGCTAGTTCCCACCTTTTTCAGGGGGTTGGGGGATCTCAGAGTTGTAGGGATTTTTAAAACTAGCTATTATCCTCTAGAACTTCCAGTGTATGGGCTGGAGGTTCTGTCCATTGGCTTTGAAAAGTTAACTTGGGGTCAATCTTGAAATCGACTGTGCCATTGCCACAAACGGCTTCATCTGGATTAACCCGAAACATGGCCGCATCAATACAACGGGCGAGATAAATAAATTCTTCATCTACCATTCCGGAAACTCCGGCATTGAGGAAATAAACTCCTGGATGAAGAAAGCATTCAAAGGAAAACTGAACGGTAATCACTTGATGAGGTTCAAAGTGAGAAATTTTATGAAAAGAAGGGCTGACAGAGGCTCCACCTAATTCTAAGCCGCTAATGGTTTTAATTAACATGCCAAAGCGCACATTTTGAGCCATTTTGGAAAAGCGGACTTTGAATGTATAGATGTAGGGTTGTCTGCGAATCAGATGATTGACCATTCTACCGGATAAGGTCTCAATGTGAGGGTCAATAATTTCCGCGCCTCTGGTGGTGTAGGAAAGGGTATGTTCGGGGTTAAGATTGGGGTCGTAGTAGTCTCCTAATGTGGGTATGGATGGGGAATGAGGGAAGTCTTTAGAGGGAGCAGATTGCCCATTGGTTTCTGATTTTTCTGGTGTGGGAAGGGTTTGCTGTTGATGAGATTTTTTCAGTTCTTCGCGTAATATATGGCTTTTGTCTGAGGGCGCATAAATCAGTTCTTGATATTTGGAGACGACGAATTTCGGCTTATTGCTGAGGATGATTTCGCCTTTATCCATGAGGATAGCCCGATCGCACAATTCGACCACCGAAGAAGCAGCATGAGATACAAATAACACTGTCCCGCCGCGATCGCGAATATCCTGAATCCGAGCAAAACATTTGCGCTGGAACGCTTCATCTCCCACAGATAGAGCTTCATCGACCACCAAAATATCGGGTTCGACACTGGTTGCCACCGCAAATGCCAAGCGCACGAACATTCCGCTAGAGTATGTTTTTACCGGTTGCTCAATGAATTCACCGATATCTGCAAAGGACACAATCGAGTCAAATTTAGTTTTAATTTCGTCCTTCGTTAACCCCAATAACTGACCATTAAAAAAGACATTCTGCCGCCCGGTAAATTCCGGATTAAATCCACTGCCCAATTCCAACAGAGCCGATAGCCGACCCTTCACCTCTACCTCGCCTGTGCTTGGTGTAAGGGTAGCGGCAATAATTTGTAGCAAGGTACTTTTCCCTGAACCATTGCGCCCCACAATGCCTAGGGTTTGCCCTTGAGGAATTTCTAAATCAATATCATGCAGCGCCCAGAATTCTTGCCCCCTGGTTTTTCCAGGTAGCAACAGCTCTTTGAGGCGATCGCCCGGATGGGCATATCGCTTAAACGACTTAGAAACACCTTTTAGTGAAATCGCCATTTCACTCATGAAAATTACAATATCTTTAGTTCAGTGCGATCGTCAACCAACCCGACACTCTCCCAGGAATAGATGGGTATCCCTTCCCTAGATCACATCGGCAAACGCGGGGCGCAGTCGTCGATAGACCCACAAACCCCCTGACAACAGTACCAGAGAAATGCCCAAAGCACTCATCCATTCTCCCCAATGTTGCATGTGGCCCACTAAAATCAAATCGCGGTAGGTTTCCGAAATCGCTGCCAAAGGATTGAGCCAAAACACCCACTGTCGCCAAGGTTCGGGAATAATGGTAACCGGATAGACAATTGGAGTCATGTAAAACCACAAATTGGTAATCACCGCTAAACTTTGGGGAATATCGCGCAAAAACACGGTTAATGCCGAGACTAAATAGCCCAAACCTGCCGTAAGCAACAATTGGGGTAACCATGCTAAAGGCAACAATAACAGCGTCGGATGTAGCGTCTGCGTAATCAACCCGCTCAATACAATCAGGGCAATTAACCCCATAGAACTTTCAATGAAGGCGCTCAGAACAGGCACAAGAGGCAATAGCCCTAGGGGAAAAACCACCTTTTTCACTAAATTCGGTTGACCAATCACCGCATTTGAGGACTGAAGCAAACCGGTCATAAACGCAGTCCAGGGAAGCAGTCCCGCAAATAACCATAACCCAAACGTGAGATTATTGGCCGCCATGCCCTGGAGATTGAGCTTCACCTTCAGCACAATTGAAAACACATAGGTGTAAATCAGCAACTGCGAGAGCTGATTGAGCAACGGCCACAAATTCCCCAGTACTGAACCCTGATAACGAGCCGCTAAATCCCGGTGAACTAAACTTTTAAGTAAGTTCGCTTGTAGCAACCATTGACGGTTTCCCAGAAATTTGGCGATAATGCGACTTATCGCTCGCGCGATCGCTTCTACTCCCATTCCTCCCTTATTGGCCTTCAACAAAATTCACATCCTCTCTCACCACTGCACAACCCCAGACTCTACAGAGTAGGGCCCTCAAATTTTGACATTCTCCCCGATCAAGTGCAACTGTAGATTGACTCAAAGTTTTGTAAAATTGTAGTCTGAGTTACAGTAATCCAGTCTACTCCATCTCTATATCATAAAAGTATTCAACCCACTCGCATTTTACCCATTAGTGTGAACTTTGATTCCTACGATTCAGGGGACTTCTACGATGAACTCTTCGGGCCCGATGGCAATCCCCGCCCCGAATGTCAACCCCTTATAGACCATTTCAATCATCTTTCTCGCGAACACCTTCATCAACGCCAACAAGCGGCCCAGATTGGACTGTTTAAGCTGGGAGTCACCTTTAATGTCTATGGTGCAGAAGAAGGAACTGAACGGATTTTGCCCTTCGATCTCATTCCCCGTGTCGTCTTATCTCAGGAGTGGAAAACCCTAGAGCAAGGACTCAAACAACGAATTCAAGCCCTCAATTTATTTATTGCTGATATTTATGACCAGCAAAAGATCGTTAAGGATAAAGTCATTCCCGAAGAATTAATTCACTCAGCGACCGGTTTTCTCAAACCCTGTATGGGTCTCAAACCTCCCCAAGATGTTTGGTGTCATATTACTGGAACCGACTTGGTGCGCGACAAAGAAGGACAATGGTACGTTTTAGAAGACAATTTGCGTTGTCCCTCTGGCGTTTCCTATGTCTTGGAAAATCGCCGAGTGATGAAAAGTACCTTTCCTCAAATCTTTACCTTGATGGATATTGAACCGGTCGATCGATATCCTAGCCGTTTGCTCGATACCTTACTCCATCTAGCTCCTGGCCATCTTCCCAACCCCACCGTAGTCCTCTTAACTCCAGGAATATATAACTCAGCCTATTTTGAACATTCATTTTTAGCCCAGCAAATGGGAGTTGAGTTAGTCGAAGGCCGAGATTTAGTCGTTGTTGATGGCTACTTACAAATGCGAACCACGAAGGGATTGCAACGGGTAGATGTGGTCTATCGTCGCATTGATGATAGCTTTATCGATCCGACGGTCTTTAATCCCGATTCCTTGTTAGGCGTTCCCGGTTTAATGGAAGTTTATCAGTCTGGACGAGTCGCTTTAGCCAACGCCCTGGGAACTGGAGTCGCAGATGATAAGGTAATTTATGCCTATGTTCCCCAAATGATTCGCTATTATTTGGACGAAGAGCCAATTTTAGCCAATGTCCCCACCTATCTATGTTGGGAGCCAAAGCAACAAGACTATGTGCTCAACCATTTGCCACAATTAGTGGTTAAAGCCGCCGATGAGTCAGGCGGCTATGGCATGTTGATCGGCCCGAATTCAACTTCAGCCCAACGGGAAGAGTTTGCTCAACGGATTAAGGCCAATCCCCGTAAATATATTGCCCAACCCACCCTCTGTTTATCTAGGGTTCCTACCCTATTAGAGGGGAGTATCGAAGGCTGCCATGTAGATTTGCGCCCCTATATTCTCTATGGTAAAGATATTTCCGTAATGCCTGGAGGTTTAACTAGAGTGGCCCTCAAGCGGGGGTCTCTAGTGGTCAATTCTTCTCAAGGTGGTGGCAGTAAAGATACCTGGGTTTTACGAGATTAGAGGGCTAGGCTAGGGGGGATGTTATGAAAATAACGATACATTAAGTTTCGTGAATTATTGATAAAAATGAGTTGCTCAAACTCAGGGTTATCCTTTATCCTTCCAGTAACGAGTTTTTCATGGCAAAAAACCTATGATTGAATCACTTGCATTTACTCATGCTTCACTGGCCTACGAAGATACTAACCCAGCTCCCCAATTACGGTCTTTTGAAGGAATTAATGTATCTCTGGCAAAAAGTGCTGTAGGAGTTTTAGCTCTAAGTGTAGCGCTCTCGATTATCAGTGTCGCAGAAAACGCGATGGCCTACCTAAGTTATGGGTCTAGAGGTAATGATGTTGTTTATCTGCAAGACTTGCTAAAACGTGCGGGTTACTTCCCCTATACGGTGGGATCAACCGGTTACTATGGTAGTATTACCTATGATGCAGTCGTCAGTTATCAGTACGACATGGGCCTAGCTGTAGATGGAATGGCTGGCGCTCAAACTTTTGCGTCTCTGGAAGCTAATACTGGCGTAGGTGGTGGGACTCATCGAGTGGTTGCTACAGGCGGCTTAAATGTCCGTTCAGGAATGGGGACATCCTTTCCTGTTATTGGTGGACTCGCCAATGGACAACGGGTTTTTGTGGAATACTTCGACCATACCGGGTGGGCTAAACTTACCACGGGTGGATATGTGTCCGGTGGTTATCTGGCCGCACTCTAATCTTTAAAATCAGAATTCTATGACAATAGCGAGTCAGTTATTATGAAACTGACTCGCTATTTGAGTATTTCTTTGTATTAAAAGTTCGTTTTAAACGGCTAGGGATGTGGGGATTAAATCGATTTTACCGCGTTGTACAGCTCGCAATAAACGGTCAATCGATTTCCGTTCATGGGCTTGTAGTTCAGAATAGCTAGACGCGAGTTGCAGGGTATGATAATCGGTACAAGAAACGACACCGGTTGCACCCACTGCTCCAAAGATTTCGGAAATGCGATCAGATAGCTTTTCTGTTGGAGATAACATAGTTTTTTCTCTTCAACTCATCTTATGTTCCTATTGTGGTTGCTTGTGGTCATCTGTGGGGTGACAACCCCCACATAAAGTTTGTGATTTACGTTGGCTATACAAGTGATTTGGATGGGAGAGATAGGAGGAAGAGGAGAGACGGGGAGGTGGGGACTTGAAGAAGTCTGAATATGTCGCTATTCGCGCATTAGTCTATTCGCCGATTGAAGATCCGTTTAGAATGAGCAGATTTTTACCTCGATTATTCTGATAATACGGGAGCTAGGTTTTGATTACTGTTTGAAGTTAAGTTATGTTAAGTCGTGTCGCAGATTCAATCTATTGGCTCAATCGTTATGTAGAGCGGGCAGAAAATACGGCTCGATTTATTGATGCTAATTTGACCTTAATTTTGGATTCTCCGGTTGGGGTTGTCCATCAGTGGGAACCGTTGGTGATTACGACGGGAGATCGCCAGGTGTTTTGGGAGCGCTATGGCGAAGCGACGAAGGAGAATGTCCGCCATTTTCTCACGTTTGACGCGAAAAACCCTAATTCGATTTTGTCTTGTTTGTGGATGGCTCGTGAGAATGCGCGATCGATTCGAGAGGTGATTTCTTCGGAGATGTGGCAGCAAATTAATGAATTTTATTACATGGTAAAGGAGACTTCTCCGGAGGGTTCAATGGTGGAGTTATCGGATTTTTATACGGAAGTTAAACGCTGTAGCCATTTGTTTGCCGGATTGATGGATGCCACGATGTCCCATAATGAGGGTTGGCATTTTGGCTTGATTGGCCGGTTGTTAGAACGGGCAGATAAGACTTCGCGAATTTTAGATGTGAAGTATTTTATTTTATTGCCTTCGGCTCAGGATGTGGGCACAACTTTAGATGAAATTCATTGGATAGCCCTGTTAAAATCTGCGAGTGCTTATGAAATGTATCGCAAACAAATACACCGTCACCAAATTACGCCTATGGGAGTAGCAGAGTTTTTATTGCTCGATCGCCACTTCCCCCGTGCAGTACGCTCTTGTCTGTTTCGCTCTGAGCAGTCTCTCCATAGAATTAATGGTACAGCACCGGCAACCTGGAGTGATTCGGCCGAACGAGCCTTGGGTCGTCTGCGATCGGAGTTGGAATACATCACCATTGAGGAGATTATTCAACAGGGATTACATGAATTTGTGGATAATTTACAAAAACAGTTAAATTTGGTGGGCGAGCAACTCTATCAAACCTATTTCTCTTTAGAGTCGGTGCATTAAATTAACTAAAGATGGCAACAGAAACACATGCGCTATAAAATTATCCACTCAACTTATTATACTTATAGTGAATTTGTGGCTCTGAGTCCCCATTGGCTGCGGTTGCGATCGCGCTCTGATGGCGCTCAAACCCTGCATCACTTTCAGTTAGAGATCGATCCACTCCCTACGGGTCAATCCTCTGTCCTCGATGAAGAGGGCAATGTTCTGGAAAAAATTTGGTTTGATGCTCAGGAACTCAAAGCACTGAAGATTACTGCGACTTCAGAAGTGGAAACCCATTGTACCAACCCCTTTAATTATCTCTTAGAGCCTTGGGCCGTTCAATTTCCGATTGATTATCCGTCTAGTCTACTGGCTCGGCTATCCCCCTATTTTGCCCCTAGAACACTGCCGAGTCCAATCGATCCCAGGGTTTATACTTGGGCGATGGATATTGCAGATCGCGTTCGCTATCAAGTTACCCCGTTTCTGAGTGCGATTAATCAGCAAATTTATGAACGGTGCGATTATTATATTCGTGATACGGGCGATCCTTTTCCTCCGGGAATAACTTGGGAACAAAAAGGGGGAACTTGTCGAGATTATGCTGTTCTGTTTATGGAAGCCTGTCGCGCCATGGGTTTAGCCGCACGGTTTGTCAGTGGCTATCAAGAAGGCGATCGCGATACAACAGACCGCCACCTGCATGCTTGGGCAGAAGTCTACCTTCCAGGAGCAGGATGGCGGGGCTATGACCCCACCCATGGTCTAGCCGTCAGTAATGGCCATATTGCCGTAGCGGCTAGTGCCATTCCCCAAAATACAGCTCCCGTTTCTGGCACCCTGCGCCGCTCTCAGGTACACAGTCAAATGGACTTTGATTTGGCGATCGCATTTTTAGATTAATCTGTGGTTAAATCTCCATCGTCTTCCTGGGCGTAATACTCCCAATCAATATTGGGAATACTTTCAACTGCCTGGTTGAGAGCAACTTCCCAGGTTTTGCGAAGCCTGCCTAAATAAGGGTCTCTCAGAGGAAGTTCAAGCTGGTGGCGGATCGCCAAACTATCCCGTTCGTACATTACAAGATTGATAGGTGGCCCTACGGAAATATTCGATTTCATCGTAGAATCGATGGATAAGATCGCTGCTTTCGCTGCAACTTCTACTGGGGTGTCAAAGTTCAACGTGCGATCGAGAATCGGTTTACCATATTTAGTTTCCCCAATTTGTAAAAACGGGGTTTCTGGAGTCGCTTGAATTGAATTACCCTGTGTATAAACCAGATAAAGTTCTGGGTCTTCCCCCTGAATTTGTCCCCCCACTAAAAAGTTACAATGGTAATCAATACCGTCTTTTTCCAACCAAGCTCGGTCTTGTTCGAGCAATTGCCGGGTTTTACTGCCGATATAGCGGGCAATTTCGTGGAAAGTTGGTAGAGAATGCAAATTAAGATCCTGCTGCACTTTAATATCTTTCTTCAAACTAGAGACTACCGCTTGGGTAACAGAGAGGTTCCCCGAAGTACACAGGATAATCACTCGTTCTCCAGGTAGGGAGAAATCAAATAACTTACGATAAGTGGAAATATAATCCACTCCAGCATTGGTTCGCGAGTCTGCCGCCAGCACCAGACCAGAACAGGTGATAATGCCAAGACAATAGGTCATAGAAGCTAGAGAAAAACGCCTTACTGATTGTACGGAATTTTAGGAATGTGGCGTTTCTCGCGTGTATCCTTTATTGTTGAACTCAGGGGGTATAGAGGATGAATTCTCTCAAAACCACTGCTTTAATGTTTACAGGTGGATGCTTAAGCCTCTGTGTGGCTGCATCTCCAGTCCAGTCCCTTCAGTTACACTTTCAGTCTCCAGATGGTCAAACCAGCGCTGATCTCTTGTTTGGAGACCATGTTACTTTTGGAAATAGTTATGTCGGTCCTATGGGTATTGAGCTTTATCAAGATCCAACAAAAGACCCGATAGATTCTTTTCTCAAAGGTGAGAGTCATCGAGTTTATTACCATAATGGTTCTCTCGATCCCTATTTGGCCAGTCACTTCCGCAATAATAAACCTGGTAAGTGTGATACGAGGCAGTGTTTATTGCCACTGAACTCTGTTTATTATGGTAGTCTCCATTCAACCCCTTCTACTGCTGTGATTACTCAATCTAATGGTCAGTGGCATTTTCATACAGCAATGGGTTCTTCTTGGAAGGCGAACAAGTCGAGTCCGTATCCTACATATTCGATGGGTCTGTTTCGTCTCAGCCTCAATTGTGCGTCAGATTTACTCTCCTGTGTTGGCTCGTCTGGGACTATGAGAATGTTTGCTAGCAGTAGTCAGCATTTGTGGTATGAGGGTCCAATGAAGTTTGTAGGATTTACCAATTCAACTCCAACTCCAACACCGAATCCTATCCCAGTACCGACTCCGACTCCAACGCCAGATCCGACTAGGATTCCGGAACCGTCTGTTGTTTTAGGACTGCTGTTCTTGAGTGGTTTAGGTTTGCTTAAAAAGAGAAGAATGTAAATCCCAATAAGAAAGGCGATCGCCTCTGATGACCTGGTAGACTATCTATTGGTACTCTCTACTAGAGAAGCAAGAATGGTCATATCCAATCATTTGGAAACTGAAAAACGGATAACGAGTGCGATCGCTCTAGGAAGTAACCTTGGTGACTCTCGCGCTACCCTAGAAAATGCCCTAAAAACGATTGACCAAACTCCTGGAATTACCATCA
>NZ_JAQMUE010000087.1 GCF_028330985.1 Roseofilum reptotaenium CS-1145
CTCGATCAGCTAGAAGAAGTGTTGTACCAGCGCTGCCAAACCTTATTGAAACAGCCAGAATTAATTGGAGGGTTAACCGATTTTTACGGGTGGAGTGAACTCACTGCTATATCACAACTTATTCAACGGACTTGATATTACTCCATCCTCCTTTCCTTATCCCGAACTCAGGTTCACTAGGGACTTTTCTTCAGTTGAATGTAAATGTTTATGTCAACGTTCAACACTTCTGGACTTTACCATATGGGAGTCTGGAGCGATTTTGCTGTATCTGGCGGAAAAATATGGAGATTTACCGGATGATTTAGAAGCGCGATCGCAATAAGTACAATGGGTTTTGTTTGCCAATGCAACCCTAGGACCAGGATTATTTTTACCCGATAGGCGCGATCGAGAAATGCCTCATTTGTGAGAGCCACTGAATCAGCTTTTATCCCAACAGCCATTTTTATTGGGGTCGAATCTAGATGTGGCGGATGTTGCGGTAGCGTCTTATTTGTATTATGCCCAAATGTTAGCCAAACTTGATTATGGGGATTATCCCGCTATTGTGGCTTATCTGGAGTGCATTACTTCCCGAAAAGCATTTCAAAACACTTTAGAGCAACGGTTTGCTGGTTCATAGGTGTGGCTATAGGAGGGCTATATCGCGATCTCCCAGTCTATCTTCTCAAACTTCGTTTAGCCTGTCTAGCTCTGGCTCAATTTATTCTTATGGCCACCTAAAAATCGATGTCCTAAACCTCACCAGCGACCTCTTCCAATCCTTATCGAATACACGTTTTTGATCTTTAACTTCTAATTCTTAATTGACTAATGGATGACGATTTCCATTCCTTCACGGGCTAATTTACCCTGGGGAAAAACCGCCTGAATCTGTCGTTCAATCCCATCTAAAGAATCATCTGTATAACCGGGATCGTGGTGAAACATTACCAACTGCTTCACTTTAGCTTTTTTTGCTACCTCAATACCACTTTTCCAATTCCAATCTTTCGGTTGAGAATTACCCTTGGCCCCTTGCTTATCGATCATCCAGGTATGAGTATCATAGATCAGTACATCCGCTTCCCGGGCCAACTGAATCAATTCTGGATGGAGTTCATTGGTGTCTGCTTCAATATCTGTCGCGTAAACCACAATTTGATTCTGATAGTGAATGCGATAACCCAAAGTTTGATTAATCGGATTCAAACAACAGGTATGAATTTCCATCGCTTCCAGTTTTAGCACTTGCCCTGGATCGACATCGCAAAACTTGAGATCCGATCCCATAATTTCAATCGGAACGGGAAAGTTCGGGGGAAGCATTTGTTCTTTGAGCCGATCTTTCATCGAATCCCCATTCACTGCTGAGGAGCCATACACATAAAACCGATTGATGGGAATAAATGCGGGGACAAAAAACGGAAAGCCCTGAATTCGATCCCACTGACAATGGGACAGAAATAAATGAGCTTCCACTGGCATCCGACTTAAGAGGTATTTACCTAAAACGCGAACCCCAGTACCCGCATCAAAAATCAAAAAATGTTGAGGGGTTTCTAAGGTAACACAGGAGGTATTGCCACCGTAGCGGACGGTTTGTTCACCCGGTGTAGGTATATCACCTCGAACCCCCCAGAATTTAACGGTTAAGGGAGATGGAACGACGGATTCCGTATAATCCGCGCTGGATGCAGGTTTGACAACAGGAACTGAGGGATCGGATTGTGACATCTTTCGCTAAATTTAGCCTGGGTTTAGCTGAGTATTGTTCTTGTGAACGACTAGAGCGTAAGTGGTCTTGTGCCTACTAGCCTAGCGATTGCTTCTAAGGTTTCCTAGTGGAGTTCACAGGAATGAACAAAAGGAAATAGAAATGCAAACAGCGTATATGGGGTCATCTTAACCTGATCTGATCCAGATTTCCCACCCTAACTTTGATTGATTTCTGTGCTTAATCTCCTGTTGTCTGAGCAATGTTGATAAATACCGCTTTGTTTCAAGTCTATGCGATTGAGACTTGTTGCACCCTAAGACCTAGGTTACTGCCTGATCGGTAATTCCGGATGGTTGGTATCTCTTCAAGGTAGAGATACTCAAACATTCTGGAGGTTCAGGTTACCTAGATGCCCTGATTTTACCTTATTTTATTTTTTCAGGGGGGATCTTGTGATTTCAGGATCGCCAGACGTGAGCAAACGGATACTTTACCGATGTCACGCCTGCTAAGGTTAGGGAGGATGGCCAAAATTTGACCAGGGATGATTATTTAGCGGCTGCTTTGATACATTCTTCAACCAAGGGTAAAACTTGATCGATATCTTTCCATCCTAAGATCTCTGCGACTTTCTTCTCCAAGTTTTTGTAAGTCTTGAAGAACTCGGCAATCTCATCGAGTTTATGTTGGTGAACATCGTTGAGAGATTTTACGCCTGTATACCGGGGGTCTTTATCTGGAACACAGAGAATTTTTTCATCGCGATCGCCGCCATCGATCATTTCTAGCATCCCAATGGGTCGTGCAGCAATCACACACCCTGGAAAGGTAGGTTCATCCATCATGACCATACCGTCTAGAGGATCGCCATCATCAGCTAGGGTATTGGGAATAAATCCATAATCATAGGGGTAGTGGACAGAGGAATACAATACTCGGTCTAGAGCAAAGGCTTGTAAGTCCTTATCATATTCGTACTTATTCTTGCTTCCGGCTGTGATTTCGATCAATACACTCAATAAGCCAGGTTTCGGTTGGGCGGGAATCCGTGATAAATCCAAGAGTTTTCTCCAAATAGCATCAGTGGAGTGGGGAGGATGACTCCTCCTTGCCCCGAATCAAATTTTAGGGGAAGATGGTCACCAATCCCAACTGCTTGGTCTGAATGAATCGTTTTGAATCCGTTGGATTTTTTTAGTTCATAGGGGTCATTCTCTAGCTTGCGGTAAGGGATAGCCCACACCCGGTACAATTTTGACATTACCTGAAGAATAGTAGGCGATCGCCCACAAGGGTAAGGTCAAGGTTAATAAGGCAATGGCTGTGCCAATTACATCTGCTACCCTAGGTTTTGGGGGTTGGCCCCCAGTTCCAAGCTCACTTTCTGATTCCATACAGAAGGGGGTTTAATGACCTCTATTGAACAAAACAAGACTTGATATAGGAGGGGAGTTATTGACCCCTCGCTTTTATTTTACGGATTTGCGATCGCCAGATTGTTGTCAAACCAACAATCGTCTCTATTTTAATTAACTCATTTCTGGAGTTGTTGATTCTGAAGATTGGGTTAAGAATCGCTCACTGATTGTTTGGGTGAGGATATGGGAGAGCAAGCCAACGGGTCCGGCGAATAAACAGAGAATCAGGGAATGAACAGTCCAGACTCCGGTTCGTTGTCCTTCCCAATAAATCCAGCGCCCTACAAATAAATCCAGCACTAGAAAATGTACCCAACCGGTTGCGGTTGCCTCCGGATTAGCAAATAACCGAGCTAAATCGGCTAATTGGGGGTTTGCCAAAGCTGCCGCTGACTCCCCGTCAATTGTGCCAATCAAGAGATACACATACAAAGCCGCTAGAGCCACAAAGGGAAGGAATGACTTCATCACCCATCGAGTTCCCCCCCAATTGGGTAAGACAATGATTAACGTCCAAAAAGGCAGCACAAAAAGGTTTGCGCCATTAAACAACCAATCGAGCATCACGAACCTAAAATAATCCTGTAAAGGCTATTATACTCTCCTTGTTCGGGGCGATCGGTTTCACTAACGGTTAAACTAAATTTCGATAGAGTCCTTGAGCCACATCCAACAGGACAATCAATTGTTGCCATTCAGGAGCATTGGGATTAGAGCTATTAGCCCACTGAATTTTAATTTTTTTTTGCAAATCCTCAATACTCATGTCATCTCTAGACAAAGGGGGGAGAGGATCATGCTCATCTAGGTCAGAACTGGGGGTTATACCTGGACTCCCATGGGTGGGGTTAGGCTGGGACGGGTGTTCTTGAATTCGTTTGGCTTCCTTGGCTAAGGTTCTTGCTTGGCTGGATAAGTCTAAGTGGTTGTGAAGCGAAGAAGGCTGGTTTGATGCTAAATAGAGGTCGGACAATTTTTGCAAGAACTGGTGAACTTGGTCAACCCACAATAGGTCTACATCTCCTTCTGGAAGATTACCCGACTGATCCTGGTATATTTCCTTGATTTCTTTGGCTTTTCGCGACAAGGGCGTAATTTGTGGCGTAAGGGTTTCTGGGAGTCTCGGTATATCTAATAGATAGGCTTGGGCAGTTTGCGTTAAGAACAGACGGACTTTATCAATCCAATCTTTGTATTTTGACTGCCAGTTCACATCGTTCATAAACCCAATTCGCTGTTAATTTAATCTTGAATCAATTTTTTGTGATGAGAATGATGAAATCAGAGTTTTATGGGTGCGACTTACCTAAGCTAGTTGGTTTACCTCTACACCCAATGTTCTGAGAATACCCACTCTTACTAATCTAGACTAGAAAGGTGATCGCGGTCAAGCGACCTAAGTTTAAGTAAGTTTAAGCCATTTGAGTTCTGGTCTATTTTTCCGTGAGTTTCCAGACTCCATCCCAAGTTTCATCTGGTGGATTATCCTCATAGAGCATACAACGCTGAATATGCAATTTAGACGCTTTATTATTGGGATCGGCTTTGAGAACCTTTTGGAACTCCTCTTGAGCCTGTTTGAAAGACTCTTTAGCTTTAGCTGCAAATGGTTCGCGAGCTAAATCAATAAACTTGCGCAGTTGAGCAGAAGACATTTCCTGAGCTTCTTCAGCCAACATTTGCCGAGTCTCCTCTGCTCCTACAAACTGACACACTTTCGCTTGCAGCAATTTCTTCACTTGACGGGGAGTGAGTTCATTCACTTTTTCTGGTAACGTCGTTTGCCAGTAAGTATCAGTTACCGTTTTGCGACTGAGATCGTCTACCTCCAACATCCGTTTTAAGGTTGCTGCCCCTAAAAGCTCAATTAACTCTTCCCGGTCAACCTGGGCCAGCATCTTGGAGAGCATCTGAGTTTCATCATAGGAAACTTTTTTCAACTCTGATTCCGATAACTCTTCTAACTGTTCCAAAACCGCTAGGATTTCGTTGTAAGACAACTTATCGTGGGCTGGTTGTAAATAGTGCTTGCGTCCCTGTTCATAATGGGTTTTCACTGCTTCTTGTTTCTCGGTGAGGGGACGGCCAACTACCGAAGTCTCTTCTCGAATTCCTAACAGTTCATAAATGGTGACCGGTTTGCTCTTCCCTTTCACTGTAATATTATCGAGTTCTCGGACATAGACGCGATCGGCATAGTTCCTGTACGTTTTTTCGCTGATTACAATATCGGTTCCATATTGCTTACTGGTTCCTTCCAAACGAGAAGCCAAATTTACCCCATCACCAATGGAGGTTAATTCCATGCGCTTAGATGAGCCGATGTTACCACTGACGACCACATCGGAGTGAATGCCAATCCCAATGCTAATTTCCATTAGCCCTTGTGCTTTCCGTTTCTGGTTATATTCAGCCAGGCGATAGCGCATTTCTACAGCCGTTTGCATGGCACACCAGGCGTGATCTTCTAGGGGTGCAGGAGAGCCAAAGACGGCCATGAGAGCATCACCAATATATTTATCCAAGGTTCCACCGTAGCGGAAGACCGAATCGACCATTTCCTCAAAGTAGCTGTTGAGCATGGCGACCACTTCTTCCGCTTGCAATTTCTCCGTCAAGGTGGTGTAGCTGCGAATGTCACTAAACAGGACAGAGACTTCTTTGCGTTTTCCACCAAGTCCTGTATCGCCACTAGCGAGTAGGGATTCAGCTACTTCTGGGGTCATATAGCGATACATCAAGCTCTTGACTTGTTTTTCATCGCTGATGTCTTCCATCACTACTAATGCACCATTGACTTTTGTTGGATCAAGGGCATCATTCATCGAATTAATCGAAAGGTTAACACTTTGCTCAACATCTTCCCCATCTTCTCCCGAAAGAATCAGGGTTTGATCGGGATAAAATTGCTGGCGTTCCTTATTATCTTGAGGGGCAAGGGCGGCATCAAACCATTTTTTAAAGTCTCCTTCTTTGATCCGAATCAGGGGACAGAGCAGTTGCCCTTCGAGTTCCCTTTCATCGAGTCCTAAAAGTTCTTTGGCACATTGGTTTGCGGCAATAATGTGACCATTTTTGTTAGTGGAAATCACGCCATTGGTCAAACTGCGCAGGATATCTTCCTGCATTTTTTGTTGTTGTTTGACCTGATCGAAGAGCTTGGCATTTTGTAGCGCCACTCCTGCTTGAATGTTAAAGGCTCGCATGAATTCTAGGTCATTGCGATTAAAGCTAGATTTCCATTGCTCTGGAGCTTCCGGCCAGTTTTCGGGGTTGTAGTTGGGATATTCGCCTTGTTTTTTCTTATTAATCAGTTGGGTTACGCCAATGAGTCGATCGTCGGCATTAAAGACAGGCATACAGAGCATACTACACGTGCGATACTTAGTGGTCTGGTCTGTTTTTTTGGAGGTTTCAGAACGGGGGTCATTGTAGAGATCAAAGGGGATTAAGAGGGGTTCTCCAGATTCGGCTACCATACCGGCAAATCCGGCACTTCTGGGAATACGAATTTCGGTTAGGTTACCAGCAATGAGAATTTTTGTCCACAATTCTCCTTTTTCTTCATCAAGGAGCCAAAGGGTGCTGCGATCGGCGTTCATCAGTTCTTTCGCCTGATCCATCACTTTTCCGAGGGTGTCTTCTAAGTCCAGACTACTCTTACTTAGGGAGTTGACAGCGTTCATCAGCGCAGAGGCTGCCCGTTGCCGTTGGGTAGCTGCGTAGAAGGATTTGGAGGATTCTAGGATTAAGCGAATGGAAGGAGCAAATTCTTTGAAGACCTGTTCATCTTCTGCGGTGAAACCTTTGAGATCGATTTTGTCGTCTAATTCGGCTTCGCGATCGGCATCGATTTGGAGTTTATTAATCAGTTGTACGACTGCCACTAATTCCCCAGTTTCTTCATTCTCCAGGGGCATGGCGACCATGGTGTAGGTGCGATAGCCATTTTTTTTGTCGAAGGCTTTAGCAGTGGTCGATCGCGGATCGTCATAGAAGTCGTAGGGAATATTGACGACTTTGCGAAAGGTGGCGACTTCTCCAGCAATCCCTTTATCAGCGGGAATGCGAATTTCTAGGGCGTTACCTTTTTCATCTTTGGCAACGATGGTAAAGAGTTCATTTTTTTCTTCATCAAACAGAAAGATACTGGTGCGATCGGCATTAAGGAGTTCTCCAGTTTTTAGGGTAATCGATCGCAGCATTTCATCAAGAATGGCATCAAACCCCTGGTTCTCCAAGAGGTTATCTAACATCGATAGGGTTTGATTTACGACTTTGAGCTTGTCTTCAACGTCGCTGACGACTTGCTTAAAGGTATCTTTTTTCAGGGGAGCTAAAAAACTGGAAAAATCACCCCCTCCTCCTGTTGTAACTAACCCTCCGGTAATACCAGAGGACTCATTCGGTTCTGGGGGAGCAGGTTGAGGGGCATTGTCTTCTACATCTATGACCGTTGCTGATACGGCATGGGCAGGAGTTCCATCCGCATTTATTGCATCAATATCGATCGTGGTGGCGGTTGTGTCCACAATAGGAGAGTTGGAAGATGATGTTGCCATAGATGTCACCGATATATTAAGAGTTATGTCTTCGTTTAGTGGGAAACTCAAGGGCCTAAAGGCACATTTTTTTAATTTAGTAAGCTACAGCTTAGAGAAGGGAACCATCGGTTAGGTGTATCTTAAAGGACGAATCCGGAAGATTCAAGAGTTAGGATAGCCTAATTTTAATCGCAATTGAATTTTGCAGCCATGACAGCTTGGATCTGTGCACTCTTCCTTTGGTCTGGGTCGAGGGTTTTCCCAGTGTACCGAAAAATGGGGGAAGGGATTACGTTCTTGGGGAATTGAGGTAGCTTGGGGGAGGAGACCAGGGAAGAAAAGTCACGGTTTAGGAGGGTTGATGATGGCGTTGACGTTTTTTGTTGGCTTGTTGAAGCAGAGATTCGGCAAAGGATAGGGCTTCGAGGGCTGAGTTACCTCCGGTGAGTTGGGCGAGTTCTTGACAGCGTTGTTGATCGTTGAGGAGGGTGACGCGAACGACTGTTCTAGGATGGTTGCCGGCATTTTCGGTAATGGTTTCTTTGCGGACTTGTAAATGATGATCGGCGAGGGAAGCAATTAAGGGTTGGTGGGTGACACACAGAACTTGATGATGTTGGGAGAGGTGATGGAGCTTATCGGCGATCGCCTCTGCAACTCGTCCTGAGACCCCAGCATCAATTTCGTCAAATACTAAGGTATTGACGGGGTTAATCTGGGAAAAACAGCCCGTCAAAGCCAGCAAAAAGCGGCTCATTTCCCCTCCCGAAGCTGTAGTCGCTAAGGGTTGAATGGGTTCTCCGGGGTTCGTACTTATACCAAAAGTGATGCGATCGCCGCCTGTGGCTGTAATGGGGATGGGCGTAAGAGCGACTTTGAATTGCACTTTGTCCATAGCTAGGGGTTTGAGTTCTTCAACCAAACGCGCCTCTAGTTTAGCGGCAGCTTTTTGGCGCTGTAAGTGTAGCTGATTACATAATGTTTTCAAGTGCTCTAAGGCTTGTCGATCATCTTTTTCCAATTGTTCTAGAGATTCACTGGTGGCGGTGAGGTCGTCAAGTTCGGTTTGAATAGTCTGCCAGTAGGTGAGGCACTCTGAAAGGGATGGCCCATATTTACGGCAGATTTGCTTGAGTTCAAAAATCCGTGCTTCCACACTATCGAGGCGTTCGGGGTCAGTTTCGAGGCGATCGCTATAGGCATTGATTTGTTGTCCAGCTTCTTCAACTTGTACTAGGGCTTCATTCACTAAGTCTAGAATCGGTTGCAGTTGGGGATCGTAGGGAAGGATATCATCGAGCAAACTGGTGGCTTCTCCGAGTAGATCGGCAGCAGCTAAGGAGCGATCGCCCTGATACAGAGCTTGATAAATTTGATAGCTTTTCTGTTGCAGTTCGACACTATGGGAGAGCCGTTGACTTTCTTGTTCGAGTTCGGTTAATTCATCGGCTGTGGTGAGTTGGGCCTGATTTAACTCCGTGAGTTGATATTCTAAAAGGTCAATCCGTTGCAGTCGAGATTGTTCATCCTGTCGTTGTCGCTGGAGTTTAGCCGCTAGTTTTTGCTTCGTTTCATAAGCCACTGCTACTTGTTTTTGCACGGCTAAGAGTTCACTCCCTCCATAGAGATCTAACCATTGCCTCTGTCGCATGGCATCTCCAAGTTGTACGGTTTGCCCTTGAGCCGCAATGCTGGCTAATAATTCTCGTAGGGTTTCCATTTGCCGACGGTTGACCAGAATTCCGTTGAGGCGAGATCGCGATCGCCATGTGCCTTGATAGATCTTGATCTCCCGACTACAGGTCAGGGTTTGGTCTTCCATTGGGTCTATTTCTTGACCTTGTAGCCATTCTCGAACCAGGGGAGAAAGGGTAAACGTGGCTTCAATTAACCCTTGGGACGCTCCTGAGCGGATCGCTTTAGGATTTAATTTGCCGCCGAGGGCAGCATCAAGGGCATCTAGAATAATGGATTTTCCAGCTCCAGTCTCTCCAGTGAAGACGGTTAAGCCTGGGGCAAAGTCCAATTCTAGGCGATCGATAAGGGCAAAGTTCTCAATTTTTAGGGAGATTAACATAGACGGCTTACTTACCAGAAAAGCACTTGATCCAGGGAACCGAACAAATTTGATCGAGCGTCTCAAGGGGGGGAATTGTTAAAATTACTTTACAATCAGTAATGGATCTAGCCCACCTCAAGTCATGAATGTCAATATGCCATCTTCATCTTCCCATCAACAGGGGTTATCAAAAGTCGAGGACTTCCAGAGTCCCAGTTCTTCTTCTGCACATTTTAGTCCCATGTCAGAAGAGACGATTATATCCAATAATTCAGCCGTGGAACCCCCAGAGATCCATTACGATCCGCAGGAGTTGATGGACTTTTACCGTTCCCGTCCCTGGGAAGTATGGGGACGGATGATCGCGCTCGTGTGGTCTTTTCTTGGCTTGGTTGTGGGCTTATGGTGGGATAAACGTATCGGGGGAGCTTCGGAAAAAAAAGAGCGCCAGCGGGCGGTTCAATTGCGGGAGACCTTAACTCGATTGGGCCCAGCCTATATTAAGGTAGGGCAAGCCTTATCGACTCGGCCGGATCTGCTGCCTCCAATGTTTTTAGAGGAGTTAACCCGGCTTCAAGATCAACTTCCCCCGTTTCCGAATGAGGTGGCTTATCAGTTCATTGAGGAAGAGTTAGGCGATCGCCCCGAATTTATTTATGCTGAAATTAGCGCTAAACCCGTAGCTGCCGCTTCTTTGGGTCAGGTTTACAAAGGGAAGCTCAAATCTGGGGAAACGGTGGCGATCAAAGTTCAACGTCCAGATTTACGGGAAAAAATTTCTCTAGATTTGTATATTCTCCGCTCTTTAGCTGCTTGGGTACAGAAAAGTCGGCGCGTGCGGAGTGATTTAGTGGCGATCGCCGATGAATTTGGCGCTCGCATTTATGAAGAAATGGACTATACCCATGAAGGCAGAAATGCCGAACGATTTGAGCAATTATATGGGTATCTGCCGGATATTTATGTGCCCCGGATTTATTGGCCATATACCAATCGTCGGGTGTTAACGATGGAGTGGATTACGGGCACAAAATTAACCGATTTAGAGAAAATTCGCCAGCAAGGGTTAGATGCGTCCTATTTAATTGAAGTGGGGGTTGAATGTTCCCTACGACAATTGCTCGAACATGGGTTTTTCCATGCTGATCCCCATCCCGGTAACTTACTCGCCTCTGGCGATGGGAAATTAGTCTATCTGGATTTTGGCATGATGAGCGAGGTCAAGGACTATCAACGCTATGGCCTAATTGAAGCGATCGTGCATCTTGTAAATCGCGATTTTTCCGGGTTAGCCCATGATTATGTCAAACTAGAATTTCTCGCGCCAGATACAGATTTAACTCCGATTATTCCGGCTTTATCAAAAGTTTTTAATGATGCTCTGGGTGCATCTGTGGCTGAGTTGAACTTTAAGAATATTACTGATCAACTCTCCCAGGTGATGTATGATTATCCGTTTCGGGTTCCCGCCTATTATGCCTTAATTATTCGATCTTTAGTAACGCTAGAAGGGATTGCCATTAATGTGAATCCTAATTTTAAAGTTTTGAGTAAAGCGTATCCCTATGTAGCTAAACGTTTATTAACTGACCAATCTCCAGAATTGCGAACCTCCTTAAGGGATTTATTATTCAAAGATGGCAGTTTCCGTTGGAATCGGTTGGAAAATCTACTCAAAAATGCCCGTGATAGTCAAGATTATGATTTAGATGTAGTATTAAATCAAACAATTGAGTTCCTTTTTTCCGATCGCGGCAGTTTTATCCGCGATCGCATCGTCGAGGAAATTGTCAAAAGCTTAGACACCCTAGGACGTACTACTCTGGAAAATGTCAGTCATCGTTTCCGGAAAACAGTAGGGATGAATGGTCAAAAACCCGTTGCACCCCTATCTACAGGTAATCCTGAAGATCGGAAAAACATCGAACATATGCAGCGAATTTTACAAATTGTGCAAGCAACGCAAGGGTTTGATCCCATAAAAATTGCGCCGTTATTACCCAAGGTTTTATTCAAGCCCGAAACCCAACAAATGGGACAACAAATTGCCAGTGGATTAGCTCAACGAGTTTTAGCACGGTTTATTCGAGAAGTGTTACTCAGTGAAGATGGGGGCAATGGAACTTCAGAAAAAAAGTTAGCATCAGCTCCTAAATCAGATTCCCCAGCTTTGGCTTTACCGGCTGCGGTGGTGTCAATCAAATAATACCCTTCTCCTTTCACTCTCAAGGCTTTCAGGCATTAATTGTTAATGGAGCTGGGAAGAGATGAAGAAGATTATATTTAGGTGTAGATTGGAACTCCTTATGAAGATGAAGATAGACTAAAACGAGAGGGGGAAATGCATGTCCATGGGAGATCGGACGAAGGAGCGCTCAACCTTCCAGACCCTGTTTGCAAATCCAGGTACACTAGGAAAAACCCTGATGTCTCTCCAAAGCGATGGTCTCTCATGCTGACATTTTAAGTCTCTGCCAACAGAGTGCGATCGGCAAACGCTTGCCCAATGCCCTCTATATTCATCTGACGGCTCTGGATGCTCTTGATACCCAACTGCAAGAGTACGAAACCCTCGGCCGTCAAATAGCAGGAGAAATAGAACCGCCGACGTTAATTAAATTTCACCTCGATCAAGCGAAAATTTCCTATCTCTATTATCCCGATTTTGACGACGACCCCCATCCTCGTCTGCACGCCAGTTTACAAGTGGATTTTGCCCAGGAAAAAGCGGTTTATCGCGACTACCGCAATAGCGATAATCCTCCCATTTTGCACCGCAAGGAAACCTTTGTTACGACCCATTATCCCCATTATGAGAAGTTTGCCCAGTTAACCCAACAGGAAGAAGAATGGGGACTCTTAAATAAACGGAGTGGGTTTTCTATTGGCACATTAAAGCATTGGCAAAAATGGTTATCGGTGCATCGGGTGACAATTGAGGATCATCAGGTCGTTGCCATGGAAGCGACGGTAAATACAACCTATGCGCCAGTGATTGAAAGCTATAAAGCGGCCATGGTACGCAAGGAGTTATCCCGGCCGATGCGTTTGGCATTAGAAGCGGAGTTATTTACCCCAGAAACGACGTTTTTTGACTATGGATGTGGGCATGGGGAAGATATTAAACAGATTGCCAGGAAGGGATATAGCAGTGGTGGATGGGACCCCTATTATCGCCCGGATACGCCGCTTTATGAGGCTGATATTGTCAATTTGGGCTATGTGATTAATGTGATTGAAGACCAGGGAGAACGCCGGGAAGCGCTGTTGAAAGCCTGGGAGTTAACGCAAAAGGTTTTGGTGGTGTCGGCGCAGGTGTTGATTAGTGCAGCAAGCGATCGCCTGATGGCCTATGCTGATGGAGTGATTACCCAGCGCAATACGTTCCAGAAATATTATGAACAGGAAGAGCTGAAAACCTATATCGATCAAGTCTTAGAGGTCGATGCAGTACCTGTAGATTTGGGGATTTACTTCGTATTTCGCGATCGCACCCAAGCCGAGATTTTCCGCGCCTCCCGCTTCCATTCGCGCCTTTCCACCCCTCGCATCCGCATAGAAGTGCGCCGGTTTGAAGACTATCAAGATTTACTCGCTCCCCTGATGGCATTTTTTACCGATCGCGGACGACTGCCCAAACGAGGAGAATTAGCCGCAGAAGCACCCATCTTAGAGGAGTTTGGCACATTTCGCCGTGCCTTTCAACTCGTCCTCCAAGTCACTGAAGAAGAGGAATGGGAAAAAATCGCTACCTCTCGCCGTCAGGATTTCCTGGTCTATCTCGCCCTGTCTCATTTTAGCGATCGCCCCCAATTTCGCCACCTCTCCCCCAGCATCAAGCAAGACATTCAAAGCTTATTTGGCAGCTATAAAAGTGCCTGTATTTTAGCCGATCAAATGCTCTTTAGTTTAGGCGACTTAGACTTTATTTCTCGCTGCTGTCAGAACTCTCCCGTTGGCAAATTCACTCCCAAATCCTTTACCGTCCACTCCCATTATCTCGACTCCCTTGATCCACGTTTAAGACTTTATGAAGGCTGCGCCAACCGAACCATTGGCAGACTCGAAGGAGCAACCCTGATTAAATTTCACCTCAATCTTCCCAAAATCTCCTATCTCTTTTATCCCGATTTTGACCCAATTCCCCACCCCCTCTTAAAAACAATCCTGCAAATTGACCTACGAGATTTAGCCGTCTATTATGAAAGCTATGACGATCATCCCAATCCCCCTATCTTGCACCGCAAAGAACAATTTATTGACTCTACCTATCCCCAGTTTGAAAAATTCCAGAAACTCAGCCAACAAGAAGAAAAATGGGGACTTTTTGAGGATTGGAAAGCTATCCAAACCCGTCGCGGATGGCTCAAATGTTTAGAAGAACATGGAGCAGAAATTAGTGCATCCCAAGTTCGTTGGCGCAAAGACCTCGACCCCTATCGCCTCAAGCTCTTAAAATCGGCTCATAAAAAACGATTAGCCGCCTATAAAAAAAGACATCATTAATTCATCATGGATCGAGACCGAATTTTAATTACCATTGGTTTTGGCTGTATCGGATTATTATTTTGCTTTACCCTATACGCCGAAATTATGCATCGCTGGCGTATTCATCAAGCCGATGGCGTTTGGTGTGTATGGATCAATCCCCAGGGAAATAAAGAAGTCAATTATGGGCGAGAAAATTGCTCAGTTCGTCCAGATTCAGAGGATTGATGGATTGACCGTTGTCAGCCTAACTCAATAGCTATGGTTAGGGCACTCTAAAAGCTAACTTTCTTTAATTAGATCATCATATTTGCTATGGGGGCCAATCCAAAACCATAGGATTCCCTCTGGTTCATCAGAACCTAAAGCTCTATAATTTTTCCCAACTCTTACAGACCATAAACTTCCGATCTTTTTGAAATGTAAAGAGGGATGCTTCGGATCGTTCTTAAGCCACTCATAATTCTTGTCTGCCAGAGCCTGAACTTCCTGTGGCAACTGACGGTAGGATTCCCAAAACTGGGGAGTAGTGAAATGCGTTAAATTTTCTGGCACTTTCCATCTTTGAATTCTTTCCTTGCTTGTTGAATAAGACCATCTAGCTTGCCTGCTTCAAGGTCTTCCTCAATTTGCCGATCCCAGAGAGATTCAGAAAATTCATCGAGCCACTGAACCAGTTCTTTTAACTCTCCTGTAGAAAGTTTCATTACTGCGTCTTGGATTTCGGTAACCGTCATAACACCTCTTTCAGAAATGTATTGCATCTATAATTAATTTTGATTTTCAACCCATGTCGGAGTAAAATTATAACATTTTTCTGGATCGTTCGCCCTGCTCCCCCATCAACACCTGTCCTAGCAACCCAAATCATAACAAGAAGATAATTCGCTATTATTAAAGGAATTGAGATTATCTCACTGCATAAAATCCTGAGTATTGGACGGCTCTGATTATTGATAAGTTATGAATATTCCTGAAACCCTCGGTTGGCCAACTTCGGTAGAGGAGGCAAAATTAATCCAAGCAGTGAATGAGTTGGTTAGGACAGTAGGTTATAGTTTTAGGCAATAGGCACGAATCGCAATAGAAAATGTCCTAACTATCCTTTGCCCTGCTATAAAATAGATCTCATTTGTTCCAGGACGGTCGATTTAAGGCCAATCGAGAGTCTCCATATCTACATCATCTGGCGGAGGAGTCTTGTAATTACGTTCTCTGATGCGGTGTACAAATCGATCTGGCAGCCTAAAAAAATGTTTCTCTACATAATGAGAGAGGTCATCTGGCCAAAATAAAATACCATCACTCCGATATACAAGTGTGTTGATTGTCTCATCACACTTGTGACATTTTTTACGCTTATTTGAAGCGACCACCATATTAGGAGCCTTTTTCAAATATTCAATGATTTTATCTTTATCAGGAGGAAGCCAATTTTCATCAATATGCGCGCTCAGATCGAAAGGTTGACCGGTGTGTCTTTCCTCTGCATACCAAAAACCATACCAGTTATATTTCCAGTCATGGGCGAATTTTTCTGCTTTTATATTCATACATAGATCAGGGGGTATTTAAGAAAGAACAGTTGAAATGAAGGGGGTTTGAGGGAAGAATTGCTGTTCATTGCTTTAAATTTAGCATAATAAAGATCTACGAGCAAAGTGGATAAGTTATGAAGATTCCTGAAACCCTCGGTTGGCCGACTTTGGTAGAGGAGGCAAAATTAATCCAAGAAGAATGGCGCGATCGCACCGTCACCTCCGATGAACTCCCAGAAGTCCATTGGGTTGCTGGAGTCGATCTAGGATTTGAAGATGACGGCAAAACCACCAGAGCAGCAGTTGCGGTGCTGAGTTTTCCCGACTTAAAGCTGATCGAAACGGCGATCGCCCTTTGTCCAACGATCTTTCCCTATGTTCCAGGTTTTCTCTCCTTTCGCGAAGTCCCTCCCATCCTCAAAGCGCTCCGTCAACTCACCATAACCCCCGATTTAATCCTCTGCGATGGTCAAGGATTGGCACATCCGCGCAGATTTGGATTAGCCTGTCATCTGGGGACACTGCTCGATTGTCCCACCATTGGTGTAGCAAAATCCCGGTTTATCGGCACTCATGATGAACCTGCACCCAAACGAGGCAGTTGGACTTCTCTCAAAGATGGGGAAGAAACCATCGGTGCAGTGCTGAGAACCCGCACCAAAGTCAAACCTCTGTATGTCTCCATTGGCCATAAGATCAGCCTAGAGACGGCGATCGCCTATGTCCTCAATTGTAGTCCCCATTACCGTCTCCCCGAAACCACTCGTATCGCCGATCGCTTGGCCTCCAATCGAATTTAGCGCTACCGATGAAGTACAATAGACCCAGATTCAGAACCTGTCTTCTGAAGCGTTGGGTTAGCGCGACTTATAGAACCTTATGGAAGAAAATAACCAGTCTTTAAACTTACAATTTAATCCGAATCGCTCCTATATCCCCATTTCCTATGAAGATGCGGATGTAGGCTTATGTACTCCAGAATTTGCGGCCAGTATTGTTGACACCATCAACAAATCCGAAAAACTCCAACAGGAAAACGAAAAGCTCACTCAACGTAATAAAACCCTAACTAAAGCCTTGAAAATGGCGTGTACCGACTTAGTGAAACAGTTGGGAGGAACTCCCCAACAAATCAATGAGTTATTCAAGCAATATGTCGATCGCTTCAAGCGTCCCGACCATGGTTCGCGGGCGATCATGTTCTTATTGCGCGATCGCCAAGAACAACTCGATATTAGTGATAAAGAGTTTGTCCGCTTTTGTGACTCCTATAAGCTCTCCCCCCAAGATCTGCGGGATGTGTATGGAGGAAAAGAAATTAGCGACGAACAAATTGTGGCGATCGCCCGCATCGTCGGCCGTGCGCCCAAAGAACTGATCCAAATTCGGGATGGATTCACCGATAATGAAATTTCCAAACTTGCCCGTATTTTAGGAACCAGTACTGAAGAACTCTCGGAACTCTTTGAAAGTCAATAGACTTCTTGCAGAAGTCAGGTAAAAGGCAATAGGCACGAATAGCAATAGTCATCAGAATATATGATTACTGCATTGCTCTTCATTTTCCCCTTTCCTGTTCCCTATTCTCTAGCGCAAAGCGCTGTATATTTTTGTATGAGTGATATGAATGATCCCCCACCCAAGCAAGGGTTTGGACAATGGATTAGTTTTGCCGCCGATCGCTTTGGATTTGCCGGTTTAGGTTATATTCTCGGCGCAATCCTGGTTCTGGTCATCGGTTGGTTGATTCACGCTTCCCAGAAATCCCCTCCTTCCAACCCCAAAACCCCTACTGAACAACAGCCATAACGAGGATAGGGGGATGGGGAGACACGGAGAAACTGCGGACGCGGGGACGCAGGGACACCGAGATGCCGAGATTACCCATTACCCATTACTTATTACCCAATTACCTATTTATGACCATTCAACTCTTTCAGATCGGCGAGCAGGATTTGAGCGACGAGCAACTCGCCCATTATATGCAAGCAGGCGAAATTGCTGTAGATACGGAAACCATGGGCCTATTGCCCCTGCGCGATCGCCTCTGTTTAGTGCAAATTTCTGACCCCCAAGGCCATGTAATTGCCATCCGGATCGCCAAAGGACAAACCACAGCCCCCAACCTCAAACAACTGCTAGAGTCTCCAAAGATCACTAAAGTCTTTCACTTTGCCCGATTTGATGTTGCCCAATTTCAGCATCATTTCAATATCATCGTTAACCCGATCTTCTGTACCAAAATCGCCAGCAAACTTGCCCGTACCTACACCAACCGTCACGGACTCAAAGAATTAGTCCAAGAACTGGAAAAAGTTGAACTTGATAAAAGCGCCCAAAGCTCAGATTGGGGAAATGTAGGTAACCTCTCCGAGGAACAACTCAGTTACGCGGCCAATGACGTGCGCTATCTTCTCAACGTTAAAGAAAAGCTCATCCACATGCTACACCGAGAAGAGCGTTGGGAACTTGCTCAACAGTGTTTTGGTTGTATTCCTGTTTTAGTCGCCTTAGATCTGTTGCAGTACAAAGATGTCTTAGAGCATTAATTGAGTCATAAATGAGATCAAGTCTGCCCCAATTCAGGATACTCTCTTACCTGTAGTTTTAGCAGCCGAAGCAACTATACAACAAGATCCCAAATGGTTTCTATAAACTCTAGAATACTTGCTGGCAAAGACCTCGCCTAGCTTATATCGACAGTGACCTAGAAGAGCAACAGCAAGGGACAAAATTCGCACAGAGTCCTGAGGTCAAAAGAGACTATCCAGATGTATTAGTAGAAGTATGGGCTGAAAACGAGCATGGTATTGGGTTAACTGGAAATATGCTGTGTATACTACTGAAATCCCATGTCTTGACTGAATTCTAGAACTCTGATCAGAATCTGCGATCTCGACGGTACTGCCTGTAGATACTGTATTAGCCTCACTAGAGGCAATTTGTCGCCAAACCAGACCCATGGTTTCGGTGATCGCTGATATGAAATTTATTAATTATTAATTGAGATAAATCTAGACATTTAAGCTGGTCTTTGCTACAATTATAGGTTGTAATGCCCATGCGGATGTGGCGGAATTGGTAGACGCGCTAGATTTAGGTTCTAGTGTCTTCGTGACGTGAAGGTTCAAGTCCTTTCATCCGCATTGCCTGAAAAACTGGCGGTAAAAGGTCTTTCACCTCCTCATCGCCAAGACAAGAGAACCTCTCACACATATTCAACACAAAACCACCATAGCACCTCCAAAAGTAAGGGGCAAGAAATAGGTTAAATGGGTTAGATAGTAATTAGAGTTTTCTATAGAATCCATAGAGAAATCCAAGGGGGTTCCCTCAGAGGAGACTGAGAGAAACCCA